>NZ_JAQMSY010000219.1:0-6776 GCF_028329095.1 Microcystis sp. CS-574 | reverse complement strand
GATCAAACCCAATTCAAGGGGGATTTAGGGGGATCTAACCCAATTCAAGTCCCCCTTATCAAGGGGGATTTAGGGGGATCTAACCCAATTCAAGTCCCCCTTATCAAGGGGGATTTAGGGGGATCTAACCAATTCAAGTCCCCCTTATCAAGGGGGATTTAGGGGGATCAAACCTTTTGCTATATTAAATGTATCTCCAATCTCAGCGAAGCGAATTGGATTGGTTCATAATTTATCGATATTTATCCATTATGCCCCTCAACTTCTCCCGGACTCGCGACTTATTATCTAACTTCCAATTTGGGGAACTGTTTATCGAGGAATTGGGATGGTCTCATCCTCGCGCAAAAAAAACTGTTAGTATCACCGTTGACAACCAAGAATATCCCTGTCAACGGATTGCGGAAGTGTCCGGAGTAGCAGTATTAGAGGTGACAACTACCGATATACCCGATGCGAAACTTCGTCGGGACATTCACCAGCAAGTTATCGAAAGAATTGCCGAAAATCTGCTAATTTTCGTCGATGGGGGACGGACACGCAGTTTATGGTACTGGGTAAAAAGAGAGGGAAGTAAAAGTTATATCCGTGACCATCTTTATATAAAAGGACAACCGGGAGATTTATTTCTCGGTAAACTAGCGGAATTAGTCCTCGATATCACCGATTTTGAAGATGGGGAACCCTCCGTGGTGGAGGTGGCCCATCGCTTACAAAAAGGTTTCGATATCGAAAAGATTACCAAGAAATTTTATCAGGAATTTCAGCGAGAGCATTTACAGTTCCTCCCCTTTATCCAAGGAATCGATCGAGAAAGCGATCGAAAATGGTACACTTCGGTTATTCTCAATCGTTTAATGTTCGTCTATTTCCTGCAGCGCAAGGGATTTATCGATAACGACTTCAACTATCTGCAAAACCAATTACAAGCAAGTCAACGACGCGGGAAAAATTTATTTTATCGTCAGTTTCTGCAAACCCTCTTTTTTCAAGCATTCGCTCAACCGGAATCCCAACGAGATGAGACAGTAACTGCATTGGTGGGAAAAGTCAAATATCTTAACGGAGGATTATTTCTCCAACATCCCCTCGAAAATCTTTATCAAAACATTTGTATTGATGACCAAGCATTTGAGAATATCCTCGATTTATTCTCCCGTTACTCCTGGAATCTTGACGACACTCCGGGGGGAAGCGATGACGAAATTAACCCCGATGTTTTGGGATATATCTTTGAAAAGTACATCAACCAAAAAGCTTTCGGTGCTTACTATACCCGTCCGGAGATTACTGAATATCTCTGTGATAGGACGATTAATAAATGGATTGTCGAGAGAAGCAATCAACATTATCCCCGCAAACAATTTGCCAGTATTTCTGAACTACTAATTAATCTCGATTCTCCCCTCTGTCAGCTTCTGATTGAAGATATTCTTCCCCAGCTTTCTATTTTAGACCCTGCCTGTGGTTCCGGTGCTTTTTTAGTGGCTGCGATGAAGACATTAATCGGAATTTATAGCGCGGTGATTGGGACAATTGAACTACGGGGAGACAGTAAATTAAAACAGTGGTTAACAGAGGTAAGAAAATCCCATCCCTCCCTCGGATATTACATCAAAAAAAGAATTATTTCCGATAATCTCTACGGTGTCGATATCATGGAGGAAGCGACGGAAATCGCAAAACTGCGTTTATTTCTCGCTTTAGTTGCTGCCGCACAATCGGTGACAGAATTGGAACCCTTACCGAATATTGATTTTAATATCATGTCGGGAAATTCCCTCATCGGGTTAATTCGCGTGGACGAAAAAAGTTTTAATCTCATGGGAGAGGAAAACATTCTGCAAACCCTCACCGCGCAAAATTATCAGGCAATTCTCGCGGAAAAAAACCGCAGTATTGAATTATACAAAGAACACGCTTTTCGATTGGGAGAAGTAGAGGGAACCCCCCAAGAAAACCGTCTCCAGATGTTACGCAATCACATCGAGGATGTCAACCGCGAATCGGTGCAGAAATTAAACCAAATTCTCTTAGATGAGTTTAGCGGTAAGTTGTCAATTAAGTACGAATCCGCACAATTAACGGGAAAAGCAAAGAAACGTTTATTAACTCTCTCTGATATGCAGTCCCTGAAACCCTTCCACTGGGGTTATCACTTCGATAAACTGATTACAGAAAAAGGTGGTTTTGATGTGATTATCACCAATCCCCCTTGGGAAGTCTTTAAACCGCAAGCGAAAGAATTTTTTTCTCAGCATAGCGACTTGGTGACTAAAAATAAAATGGACATCAAGACGTTTGAAAAGGAACAGAAAAAACTGTTAACTAATCCCGAAATCGCTCAAGCATGGTTAGAATATCAAAGTCAATACCCCCACGTTAGTCTCTATTTTCGTTCCTCGGAACAATATAAAAATCAAATCTCTATTGTCAATGGTAAAAAGCAAGGGACGGATATTAATCTCTATAAGCTTTTTGTTGAACAATGTTTTAATCTACTCCATCCCCAGGGAGAATGTGGAATAGTTGTTCCCAGTGGAATTTATACCGATTTAGGAACCAAACAACTGCGAGAAATGTTATTTTCTCAGACAAACGTGACAGGATTATTTTGTTTTGAAAATCGTAAAGAAATTTTTGAAAATGTCCATAGAAGTTTTAAGATTGCTATCTTAACTTTTGAGAAAAATAAACAAACTCTTTCCTTTCCTGTGGAGTTTATGCGTCACGATGTTGAGGAATTACAACGGTTTCCCCATAAAGATAGTTTAGTAATTAGCGTCGATTTAATCCGCAAACTATCCCCCGATTCCCTCTCGGTGATGGAATTTAAACAAGATATAGATATTCATATCGCAGAAAAAATGTCTCGTTTTCCCCTGCTAGGAGAAACCCTTCCCGATACATGGAATCTCAAGTTAACTCGCGAATTTGATATGACTAATGATAGTTATTTATTTAAAACTGAACCCGCAGAAGGAAGACTACCCCTCTACGAAGGAAAAATGATTCATCAATTCACCCATCGGTATGCTTTACCGAAATACTGGTTAGATGAAAAAGAAGCAAGACAAGCTTTATTAAAACGCGGTGAAGTCGATAAAGGTCAAATCTTAGACTATCAAACCTATCGTTTAGGATTTCGGTCAGTTTCATCAAGTACAAACGAACGCTCTTTAATTTCTAGTCTGATACCTAAATCAGTTTTTTGCGGAAATTCGTTATCTATTAGTGAGTACGAACAAAATAATTTTCAAGAAAATGAGGCATTCAAATTTTTCATTGTTACCATTTTAAACAGCTTTTTAATTGATTGGATGCTTAGACAAAAAGTTAGTCAAAACCTAAATTTTTTCTACATCTATCAGCTACCTATCCCCCGACTAAAAGAGGGAGATAAATATTTTCAGGAGATAGTAGAAAATGCGGCGAAATTGATTTGTACTACAGAAGAATTTGAGCAATTAGCGAAAGAAGTGGGGATAGGTTCCCATAAAAATGGAGTCACAGAAGAAGCAGAAAGAATGGCAATTAGAGCCAAATTAGATGCAATAGTTGCCCACTTGTATGAATTAACCTTAACAGAATTTCAACATATATTAAGTACCTTTCCCCTCGTCCCCGAAAGCGTCAAAACTGCCACCCTCAAAGCTTATCAAAACCTGTAGGGGAATTATGAATTATGAATTGGGAAGTGGGGAAATTGAACTAAAACCCCATAAACCCCAAAACCTGTCCCTTGACTGGAAAATAGAAGCTAAAATAACGCCAATTCTTCAATCAGAATAAATCCCTTGAGTAGAGGCTACATATCAGGAGAGTCACTCCACTTGCAAGAGTGACTCTTAAATTATTACAGATGTATCAGCAGCCGCGTGTAAGCATCCCACCGAAAAACTAATGCGCGGGGGGTTTGGGGGCGGCGCCACGCCCCCAACGGGGGGTTTGGGGGGTAGAACCCCCCAAAAACTTGGATTGAGCAATAAAATCGCAAGTAATACTCAATCCCTTGAGTAGAGGCTACATATCAAGAAAGGCACTCCTACCCCCAACGGGTAGGGTTGATTCATGAATCAACCCTACATTACTGAACGAGTACGGAGGGAGTCGAACCCCCGACACCCAGGACCGGAACCTGGTGCTCTATCCTCTGAGCTACGTACCCACGATAAAATACCATTACATTATACCACTAGCCGGCGCAGTAGAGAAGAAATTTCCCATGACTAGCGATCGCTCTTTAAAATTACTTATCAGTAACGATGACGGTATTTCCGCGCTAGGAGTCCGCACCCTTGCCAACACCCTCGCTGCCGCCGGTCATCAAGTCACCGTAGTTTGTCCCGACGGCGAGCGCTCTGCCACCGGTCATGGCCTAACCTTACACCATCCCATCCGGGCCGAACAGGTGGAAGGAATTTTTCATCCCGAGGTGATTGCCTGGTCCTGCTCGGGAACCCCCGCCGATTCGGTAAAATTTGCCCTTAGTGCCGTCCTCAAAGAGCCTCCCGATTTAGTTTTAGCCGGCATTAACCACGGGTCTAATCTCGGTACTGATATCCTCTATTCTGGCACGGTTTCCGCGGCCATGGAGGGATTAATCGAAGGTATTCCCAGTATTGCTGTTAGTCTGGCCAGTTTTAAAGCCTGTGATTTCCAACCGGCTGCGGATTTTGCCCTCACTTTAGTCAGAAAAGTCACCCTTAACCCTTTTCCTGTTCCCACTTTACTCAATGTCAACGTCCCTCCGGTTAGTAGTGCCGAAATCAAGGGAGTGAAAATCACTAGGCAGGGATTGCGACGCTACGAGGAAACTTTCGAGAAAAGACTGGACCCCAGGGGTAAAAGTTATTACTGGTTAATTGGGGAAGTGGTGGAGGATATCGAACAACCGGACTACAGCCATTTACCCCCGGAAGTGCCTACGGATGTGCGCGCTATTGGCGAGAATTTTATCACCATCACGCCCCTACAATACAATTTAACTGATGTACAGGGTTTTCAACATTTGCACCGGAATTCTTGGCTTGATTGAGGAGCATCTCATGATATTCTGATTCAATCATTAGCGTTTAAGAGCCTATGTCCCCTCAATTTAATTTTCAAGAAAACGAACTCGAAGAAGCGGATGTCATAACCCTTTGGGATGAGCAAGGTCGATCGCTAGACTGTTATATTGAGAATGCCTATGAAACCGATGACCTTACCTATATGCTTCTTGTCCCCGTGGATACCCCGGTGATGATTCTAGCTTGGGATGAGGAATCGGAGGAAGAAGAATCTGATGCCTTCTTAATCGAAGATAGTGAGGAAATTGAGCGGATTTTCGCCGATGCTAAGGCAGTTTTAGCCGAATTAGACCTATTGCTCAAATCCACTGCTCACACCTTAACCGTTAGTGGTGAATTACCTCCCCTAGAAGAAGATAATGTTCTCAGTTTAGAAATCGATAGCGATGAACCTTCCTCGTCATCAGAGCCGGAAGAATTGCAATTTCTCGCCAGTTTCTTTTCCGAAGACCAAAAATACTCGATTTACAGTCCCCTTGCTCCTTTGTTATTCTTAGGCGTCGGTGATGGGGAAGGGAAAGTTGAATTAGTTTCCCCCGATGATGACGGTATGGGACCGATTCTAGAGGAACTTTTGTTTGATGAACTCGATTAATTACTTGATTTTACCAAATCCGCCGACCAAATTTATCGATAAATCTAGTCACAGTATATCTTTCGGGATTTCATCATCATTGCGATTAACACGGATTTGGTATTCTTTCTTTAAATTACGGCGTTTCTCATAAAGATGAAGTATAACCTAACTTGGTATTAACGACTGGCTCCTGTCTCCCGAAAATAAAAACCTTATACCTCACTATTAAGATAAATGCTATATCACCACAACTAGGGGAGAGCTTTAAAGATTAGCTATTTTTCTGGTGATAGTGAGGATGAAAGGTTTCCAAGCAAGACTGATTAAATAACCCAATCCTGCCACTAAAATAATTGTCGCCCCCGAGGTGAGATTTAAACTATAGGATAACCATAAACCAACTAAAGTAAAGACAATTCCTAAAATAATCGCTAGAACCATCATTCCCTTCATATTTTTAACAAATTGTCCACTGATAGCGGCGGGAATAGTTAACAAAGCAATTACCATAATTAATCCTACTACCTGCATTACTGCCACAATAGTTAAAGCGGTTATTCCCATTAAACCTAAATAAATTATCTCCACGGGAATATTACGAATAATCGCAAAGGTTTCATCAAAAGATATGGCTAACAACTCCTTATAAAAGATACTAACTAAGGCTATAATTAATATATCTATGCCCGCCATTATCCATAAATCATCCCTCGGTACAGTTAAAATACTACCAAAAAGATAACTCATTAAATCAGCTTTATACCCGGGGGTTAAATCAATAAAAATTACCCCAATCGCCATACCAATCGCCCACATTACCCCGATTAAAGTATCAGCTCTCTCCCGGATGCGACGCTGTAAAAACCCCATGCCTAAAGCCGAAAAAAAGGTAAAAAATATCGCCCCCACCAGGGGATTAATCCCAAAAAAATAACCGATTCCTATCCCTCCATAGGCAGCGTGAGCGATTCCCCCACTGATAAAAACCACGCGATTAACTACTACTAAAGTACCCACAATCCCACAGGCAATACTAACTAATATTCCTGCGGCAATCGCATGGCGCATAAAATCAAATTGTAAAGCCTCTAGCATAAGGTGTGGGGTGTGGGGTGTGGGGTGTGGGG
>NZ_JAQMSY010000218.1:0-2678 GCF_028329095.1 Microcystis sp. CS-574 | reverse complement strand
CTCTTTCTCGGCAATGTTCATCCTAGCCATCAAAGCTGAAGCAACTGGATTCGGTTGATTAAGAAAATCTCGCCAATTTAATTGATTTAACTGCACTACTTGATAGTTAAATTCTAATACCTTAAAATCGGGAAAATCGACTACATATTGACTAATCGCTTCTCTTTTTGGCTTTGAATAAGAAAAAATTACAATCGGATAAATCGGTAAGACAAATTTCTCATGAAAGCGAGCAAAATAAGTAAACATTCGCCGATTAAACCACTTGCGGGAACTTTCCTGCGCCTCCAGATGAATCAGAAAAAAAGATTCTTTTCCTCTAAACTTAACTTGTGCGACTAAATCGCTTTCATACCTTTCTCCTTCCGTGACATCGGTAAATACTTCTTTGTCTAAAAAAGTAATCGAGTCCCTATCTAAATAATCCATCAATTGAGGAAAAAATAACTCGATAAATTCTACAAAAAAGGTGGAGATTAACTCCTTAAATAAGCGATCATGGTCAATATTGTTAGTCATGTAAATGTGTCTGTGATCGCTTCGATGGGTACAGTCAACAGTTCAAAGAACATGGCATTATGGGGAAAGTAGTCTAATTCTGGTAGATATTATAACACATAAAAGCCAGATCGAAAAAAAGTTTTCGATAACTCCGTCTTGAGGCAGTCGTAAGAACTAAGCAGTTAAAGTATTTAACCAATTGATTAAATCTTCAACCGTAGAGAAATCGAATAAAGCTTCTCTCTCACAAGTCCAGAAAACGGGTTTCTCAAAGAAACCCGTTTTCTAAATAGCGCCTTTTTCTGATTTTTCTTGCCAAGTACCATGAAAACTGGGAGGGATAACACTGGGTAATTGCAGACAGCAAAGGGGTTCTTTTTCTAACTGCTGACTGTCATAGATTCTCACTTGGCTGCTGTGATTATTGCCGTCGTAAACCACGACGATTAACCATCCTGTCTCTGGAGATAAACCATCGGAGACAAAAATCGGTTCACTGCCATAACAGTTATTTTCCAGATAAGCAATAGTTAACTTACCTGTGGAGTGATTATAACAAGCAGGAAGTCCGATAATTTCCCGACGAATATCGCTATCAGGACGATGGACAGCTAAAAAAGTATTTTGCCATTTTTGTCCCACCAGTTGCGGGGAAACCACTGGAAAATCACAGCTTAAATCCGAGAGAATTTCCTGATTAATCACTTTTGCTGATAGGGGATTAATAGTAATACTTGCCAATTTTCCAATGGCTAAGGTTTCGGTTTTACCCGTGGGAACTTCTTTTAAAAATTGATTAGTTTTAAAGTCATCATAACGGACAAAAACAATTTCAAGATTGCCTTGCTCATTCACACAACCATTAGCAAAGTGCCATTGAAACCATGAATCGGTAACACTTTCACTGACTAATTCCAGAGAATCTCGCTCAAAAATTAGTATTCTTGTTCCTAATTTTGGCTGCCACTGCATGGCATCACTAAAAGTTTTAAATCCCAACAGTATCAATAATTTATCCGCTTTTATCGGTGGAACGAAAAAGACCAAATACTGTCCTGCTAAAACAAAGTCATGCAGCAGAGACAATCTATCTAAATCAAAAGTTTTTTTGTGGATAATTTGACCAGTGGAGTCAGACTTATAGAGATTTAAACTAACTTTGGCACTGATTGTCACCCCGAAATTAAAAATCTCTCCTCTGGACAAATCTAGCTTAGGATGAGCGGAAAAAGTTTCCTTTGCTTGTAACCTAGATAAATTATCTAAACCTAGGGTTTCTAAAGATTGTAAATCTAATTTATGGGGAAAACCCCCTTCCCAGAGAGCTAATAATTTATCGGGTAAAGCTAACACCGAGGTGTTAGCGGCATTTTTTACCTCTTTTCCCCAATTATTCCAAAAGAAGCTGGGGGCATTCATGCCATAATTAGGAAATAAATATTGATTAGCGGTACTTTCTTGCTGATAACCAGCAGTCTGAACATAACGATAGGTGGCACTGGCTCCATTATCATGAAAATGTACAGCTAAA
Organism: Microcystis sp. CS-574; assembly: GCF_028329095.1. NCBI lineage: Bacteria > Bacillati > Cyanobacteriota > Cyanophyceae > Chroococcales > Microcystaceae > Microcystis > Microcystis sp. CS-574. The sequence continues at coordinate 646 of NZ_JAQMSY010000218.1, read as the reverse complement.
ACTGCCCCATCTCCGTCAAACCAATGACCAACTTTTTGCTTACCTCTTTCTAATCTCCCCGGACCATTGCGATAGAGACTACCCCGCAATCCATCGGGAATTTTACCCGATAATAAGGTTAATTGCGTTTCAGAAAATTCCACTGCTGGTTTTTCTAAAGATTTTGCCCAAGCTTTCATAGATTTGCTTTTTTAGTGATTACATAGTTGAGTATAGCCCTAGACTAGGTTCAATGACAATAATTTCGGCAGTTTACCAGTTAATTAGTATTCGTCACAACCGATAAATTATATCATTATAAAGTATCGGGATCAATTCCCAGAGAACGGATATATTCGGCTAAACGTTCAGCTTTAAGATGCTCTTGTTCTAATTGTAAACTTGCTTCTTCAGCTTTAAGACGCTCTTGTTCCAATTGTAAACTTGCTTCTTCAGCTTTAAGACGCTCTTGTTCCAATTGTAAACTTGCTTCTTCAGCTTTAAGACGCTCTTGTTCTAACCTTTGAGATAACTCAAGAGAAGTTAAAAATTTCTGACCATCTAAACTATAAATTTCTAACCCATCTTCTCTCAATTCAAATCGGATATTTAACCGAGGACTAACCCATCCCTTAATCTCAGGTATAGAACTTAATAGTCCTTCCTG
>NZ_JAQMSY010000217.1:0-29977 GCF_028329095.1 Microcystis sp. CS-574 | reverse complement strand
CAATAAATTGACGGCCACAGGTTACACAAATATGATTTTGTTTACCTTGTTTATTGATGCCATTTTTACGGATATGGGTAGATTTGCATTCAGGGCATTGCATTTTGATTTCCTCCATTCATATCTCTATTATGCAACGCCTTATTTTCTTAGCCAATTGATTAAAAGATTTTTAATCCGTATTAGTCTTTCTGGTGAGATAGTTCCTAAACGTGCATTGATTACAGATGATTCGACACTTGTTAATCGTCCTAGTCGAATTAAAGAAGCCACTTTAAGTCCAGTAGTAATATAGTCAGAATCTGAGGTATTAATAATTTCATCAAATCCTAGAGTAGCTTGATGGAGACGAGAAGAAATTAAAGCAAGTAATAAATCACGATGGCGACTTGGTGAAATAGCAATAATTAAAGCTGGACGCAGTTTTCCTGATTTCAAGTCTGCTTGAGGAAAACGAATTAGAACAATATCACCTGGTTTCATGGTTGATAAATTTCTTGAGCATCTGCTAGGGAATATTCAATTTCATCTCCTTCTTTGAAAAATTGCTCTAACGAAAATTTTTGCCAGTCTTCATCTTGCCAATTAGTATATTCTGAAATGTTGTTTGGCTCAGGGGAAATTAATCGGGTAAAGTTGGCAATTTTTTCAACAATGTCATCAGGTAATCGGTCAATCTGTTGGTGAAGTTCTTCACGAATTGTAGCAGACATAAGTTAAATTATTTGATTAAGGTGTAGAATGGATATTATTGATTATAACTCAGATATTGGGTGGTAATTTGGGAAAAAGTAATGTTGGGTTTCTACCAGATCAGAGATCGCACTACGTTCTTCGGCATCGCACTCCTCATCCCCAAAAAGCGATCGCACTTGGCGTTCCTATCCCAAGCAATGACAATTTTAAAGTTTAATCAACAAGATGACAGCGATCGCACTACAAGATCGGCATCTGTGATTGATGTACGGCGAAACTCATTTAATTCTTGTTGAGATAGGGGGAGACAGTCCGAATCTGCTTCGGCTGCTTTGTCAATTTCTTCCTCAGTCATTGCTGCAACTTTTTCCCAATCTGTCTTACCATGACTAACATTTTCGGGATCAAGTCTGACTCTGGTAATATTGTCGTCGTTCATTTTTATTGGCTCTCCTTGCTGAAATAATGCGGTATCTGCCGTTTCTTTTGGTATAGACGACCAATAAAACTACTTGATTAACTATACCGATTACTTGAATTCTAGTTTCATTATAATCACGTTTATCTTCTCTTTCCAGACAGTTGGGATCTAGAAAAATGTTTTTTGCATCTTCAAAATCAATTTTATGCTTGATCAAGTTGGCAGCAGCTTTATTATTGTCCCATTCTATCTCCATTTTATCGAGATTTTGTATCTAGTTCATAATATTTTGGATTATACATGATCGCCCTTTCCCATCATCAAAAAGCGATCGCCAACTCCGAAACCTTGCTAACATAATAAAAAATCATATTCAATAAACCTCATCGTGAGTTCCAATATCAATTAGGTTGATCTCTTCTTCTTGGGTTTCAGGGTTTGATTCAAAATTGAAAATAATTCGACAATCATATTCAACAGAAAAAGCCCAAGCATCTGATAATTTCCCTTTTAGTTTACGGGTGCGTAATATTGGATTATAGGGATCGTCAGCGAGTAGTCTCAATTTGGCTTCTATTTTTGATTTTAAGTCGGGTTGTCGTTTAATCCTTGTTTTGAAAGCGCATTTAAATGATTGGCTAAAAACCAAGTTAATCATTGTTTAGTTCGGCAATAATGGAATCAACATCTCCTCGAAAAACATTACCATTTTGATAGTCTTGTCGAGCTTGAGAAATATTTTGAGCAATTTGTTCTCGTCTTTTTTCGATTTGCCGATGTTTAACAATATTGATCAAGTCATCTTGTTCATCAAAAGAGAGATAGTCAATCATTTCTAAGATTTGACTAAATTGCATTGTTGGCGGCATTGTTACTTTCCCCTTTTTCAATACAGACTTCTATTTTACTCTGCTTGGGCAATAATGACATCCGCGATCGCTGATCGATGACAACTTTCCAACTCACAAAGAGAGATCGCCCCTCTTCATTCCCAAAAAGCGATCGCCAGTGACGTTCCTATCCCAAGCAATGGCAGTTTTAAAGTTTAATCAAGAAGATAACAGCGATCGCACTACGTTCTTCGGCATCCCACTGACAGCTGCCATCAATGTGCATGGTGCGTTCCCCAAAAGCGATCGCTTTGTAGCAGGACTTGCATTAGGGAACGCACCCTACAGCGATAGCGATCGCACTACGGCGATAGCTGCAACAGGTCTATAAAATCCGAACCAGCAGCACTCTTGATGGGGAATTTGTTAATTTTAAGCTCGCGAACAATATCTGGAAGCCGGTGTATGATTATTCCATGCTCGGCAATTAGCTCTACTTCCTGCTCAGATTTGACGTTATTTATGACTAGCTCCGAGGACCACTCACCGCTCCACAGAATTTCCATAAGGGAGCGCTTTTTGGTAGCGTGGAATTTCCCCTCAACCCACTCGGCGACACCTTCCACGAGCTCCTCGGGCGAACGTGCTGCGCTATTCGCAGCCCGACCAGTCTTTCGCGCAGCTTTGGGAACCTTGGAGATGTAGCTGACTGGCCTCATCGACGCCTGGACTTCTACATGACGGCAGACAGGACTTTCGCCTGATCTGAACTTCACCGCAACCAAATCAATTTCATTAACGCCAAGACGGATACCACGTATGGTGAAATAACCCTGCCTATTCAGCCATTCTTCAACTATTTCTTCGGCCAAAAGGGCCATAGCATTACCTCGTCATAGACACACAACTACATATTATACAGAAACTTTCTGTCTAACACTCTCCAGAGTAACGATAGGTGGAAACTTTGGGCATATTCCCCCATTTTACTGCAATCGCCGGAACTTTTCCCCATATCATACCCAAGAGCTTATTAGCCAGATTAAACAACGTCTTTTAAGTGGATTCCTAACAACAAGCTCAAATAAAATCGACTTTTCGGGAAGTGTAGCACTAAGTCTTCAATCCACCCCACAATTACCTAATTTTCGGGGAAAAAGTGCCTAAATTTTGCCACCGGCTGGCACTTTTTGAGGACAAAAAGTCCAAAAGTTTTATCCCACAAGGTTTTTAAGTAGATAGGTATTAAAAACTTTCAGATCCCCCCGCCTATCGGCACCCCCCTTATCAAGGGGGGCAGGGGGGATCAAACCTAAAATCCATTTTTAATTTAATTATAACCAGCTACTTAGCTCTATGCAGCCGACCCTATTTATTGGTGTACCTGCAAATGAAGGACATAATGACCTAAAATCAGGTTATCTGACCATAATTCGTACTCTAGACGCAAATATTCGGGGAAATTATCCCCCTCTAATTTGAGACTACGGGTATAGTTGCGGAGGCGAAAAGCGTAACCCGGTTGAGAACTTTCGGCATTTAACCAGTAGCGACTAACACCAAAAACCCCTTGCTCCCAAAAATGACGATAGGCGAATCTTCCCTGGCCCTGCATGGTCATAATTACCCGATTAGCTGAAATTTCTAGCCAAATTAATTTATTTTGATTATTTTTGGGTTTAAGTGTCTCTATTTCTGGGAGAGCGACTGGGGGTTGATTGAGGAGAAGATGAAACCGGTGGCGATCCTTTTGGTAGAGGGTAGCGGCAGTGTCTAAAGAGGAGAGGATGGGTAGATCTGTCGAGAGCAGACAGAAGGAAACGGGACGGCGGTGATGAGCAAGCATAGACTAGACTTAATGGTGTCCTTATCTCCACAATAGTCGATTCTCTGCCCACCGCTACCGGCACCGGAAATTTTTTTGAGAAAAAATCCAGAAAACACTTGCATTATTGAGGGACTTATGATTATAATTATTAATTGTGAGTAGCCTTCCTCGGTAGCTCAGTGGTAGAGCGGTCGGCTGTTAACCGATTGGTCGTAGGTTCGAATCCCACCCGGGGAGTTAATCAAAAATAGCAGCGGCAATAGTTTTTTGTTGCTGCTTTTTGCTCTGACTAGAGAATTTCAGCGATCGCATTTTCTGGGCCGACTAAAGAAATGTAAGGATTTTGAAAATATTTACTGGCTACCGATCGCGCTTGTTCGGGGGTAATCTGATTAATAGAATCCAGGAAAGTGCGATCGAATTCAATCCCCAAACCTAAGCTTTCGTACCAACCGTATAATTGAGCGATTTCGGCGTTAGTTTGTTTACCGAGAGCATATTGACCCAATAACTTATTTTTAGCTGACTGTAACTCCTCCTCGCTCAAAGTTACTTTATATAACCTTTCTGCTTCCTGACGCAATCCCGACAGGGCCATGGCTGTGTTTTGGGGTGCAGTTCCCATATAAATGACAAATTGGGAAGAATCGAGACGGGTGGGATAAAAAGCGGAAACATCGTAGGCTAATCCCCGTTTTTCTCGCAATTCCACGAATAAACGACTAGATAACCCATTCCCCAGATAGGTACTCAATAATTTTAAAACCGCATAATCATCCTCTTGCACAGAAGAGCCAGGGTATCCTAACATAACGATCGCCTGTTGACTAGCTTGGACGGTAGTTAAACAGGTGGGCTGAAAATCAAAAGCGGCGGGGGGTAAACTAGATAAAGGAAGATCGGGAATTGACCAACTGCCAAAAATTTCCGTCACTGCTTTTACTGCTTGCTCTAGGGTAATACGGCCAGAAAGACTAATTACCAAGTTATCGGGACGGAAAAAGCGACTATGATAGGCCAGCAGCTCCTCCCGTTGCAATTGAGAAACCGTTGCCTCCGTACCCAATAAAGACATACCATAGGGATGATCGGGGTACATAGCGGCGCGTAATTGATTAAAAGCTACATTAAAAGGCTGTTCCAATTGAGAGCGAATGCTTTGACAGGTGAGATTTTTCTCTAATTCGATTTCTGGAGGGGGAAAACTGGGAAAACGAATAATTTCCGCCGCTAGACGCAATATATCTAAAAAATCCTTGGTAACGGTCTTTAAACTAACCACAAAATAATCAGTCCCCGTGTCGGCGCTTAAACCGGCCCCCGTGGACTCAACGCGATCGGCAATTTCTAGGGAAGATAACTTTTCTGTACCTTTGGTGAGCAGCACGGCTAAAAGACGAAATAAACCCGCTTTTTCGGTTTTTTCCCACCGAGTACCCGCATTTTTGAGGAAAATCCTCCCCGCAACCAACTCCACGGCCGTATTTTCCACCACTAAAAGAGTGATGCCATTTTCTAAGGTTAAGCGGTGAATGGGAGAAGCGGACATCGTTTATTCACAGGGTTGCATTATTGTAATAGCATATCGCTCCGGGGAGAGATACTGACGAGCCAGACGTTGTAGATCTGATGGTTGCAAACTTTGGATAACTTGGGGATAGATCGTGGCTAGGTCGGCAGCTCTCAGGGTTTGATAATATCCATAGAGTCCGGCTAATTGGCCCGGGGTTTCTGTGGAGAAAATATAATCGTTAGCTAATAACTGTTGAGTGCGGTGTAATTCTGCGGGGGTGACGGGATCATCGTGCAGATGTTGGAGATGTTCACAGATAATGCCTTCAATTGTCTCAGTTTCTGAGCTAGATAGCCAAGCACCGATGGTAAAGAGACTGGAATCTCGTTGCAGGGAAAAATTACTGTTAATATCGAGGACGATTTGCGCTTCTTCCCGCAGCTGTCGCACTAAGCGCGAACAGCGTCCCCCGGCAAGAATTACCGAAATCAAGTCTAATCCAAAGGCATCTTCTAGGCGATCGCATCCTGGTCCAGTCCATCCCATCAAGAGACGAGAATGTTCTAGATGGGGTAAATAGACTTGGGAACGACGAATTTCGATCAGGGGGGGTTCGGCAGCCACTGGATTCGCAGGAGATTCCGAAGGGACGGGAAATTCCCGAAAAGATTGCCGGATAATTTCTAAAGCTGGTTGGGGTTCAATTCCCCCAATAATCGCCACACACATATTTTCTGGTTGATAATAGGTGCGATGGAAACAGCGCATTTGATTGGGGGTTAATTGCTCTAAACGGGGTTGATCGCCTAGAATAGAGCGTCCGTAGGGATGGTTTTGATAGATACTTCCGCAGAGGGTTTGGTAGGCAATCCAATCGGGATCATCATAACAGGCCCGTAATTCTTCTAAAACTACATCTTTTTCCCGATAGAATTCCTCATCGTCAATCTCAGCATGGAGGAGAATTTCGGCCAGATGGGGTAAGGTATGTTCAATTTGATCCACACTGGTGGTGAGATAGAAGTGCGCGTAATCGTGACTGGTGGCAGCGTTGGTCATTCCGCCACAATTTTCGATTAAATAGTCAAAGAGTCCGGGGGGAAGTTTTTTCGTCCCCTTAAAGATCATGTGTTCGAGAAAATGGGCCATACCTAACCATGGGTCGGGTTCAGCGATCGCACCTGCTTTAACCCACACATCTACTACCACCACAGGAGTCACGGGTAAGTACTGATGAATTACGGTTAAGCCGTGATCTAATTGCCATACCTGAGCGGGAAAAGAACTCGTTTGACACTGCGCTATCGACTTGATCAATGTCCGTTAACCAGATTTTTTGTTAAATTCTATACCTAGGTTATCTTATTCTCTTGCCTGTGCAACCATTAAAAAACTTTTGTCATGATTTCTAGATAATTCCGCCAAATATCGGCTATCTTGAAGCCATCGGGAGACTCCGAGACAGGAGATTATTTTATTTATTCTCCCCACACCCCACACCCCACACCCCAATTCATAATTCCTACTAACTAAATGACTGAGCAAGACACTGACTGGATAGGGTTGATGATCGGCAATTCTCGGCTACATTGGGGGTATTTTCGCGGTCAAACCCTGTTAGCTTGTCTCGATACTCCTCACCTGAACGAACCCCTAAGTAATGAATTTTTGCAACAAATTTTCCCTAAACTCTTGACAAATAAATGTAACTGTGAATTAATTGTCGCTTCTGTGGTTCCTAGCCAAAAAGAATTATGGGCAAATTATGGCAATTTACGGATAATTACTTTAAAAGATATTCCTTTACTGGATTTATATCCGACATTCGGCATCGATCGAGCTTTAGCTGTCTTAGGTGCGGGAAAAAAATATGGATTTCCCTGTTTAGTCATCGATGCGGGAACAGCCTTAACTTTTACGGGAGTGGATAGGGATAAAAAGCTAGTGGGAGGGGCAATTTTACCCGGGTTAAAGGTGCAATTAGCCAGTTTAAGGGAACGGACGGCAGCCTTACCAGAGGTGTCCTTACCGGAAAGATTACCCCAGATGTGGGCAAAAGAAACAGCAGAAAGTATAAGAAGTGGGATAATTTATACAATTTTGGCGGGAATAGAAAAATTCACTCAGGAATGGTTAAATTTATATCCAGAGAGCAGGATAATTTTAACAGGGGGAGATGGGGACTTAATTAGGGATTACTGGCAAGAAAAGGCCATTAAATCACCCCTAGTGGATAAGACGATCATTTTTCAGGGAATTGCCGCAATTAAGGTAATCTCCTCCTGTTTAATTGACAAAGGCGAACCTATCTAGTAAAGTCGGAGAAAGTTTTCTCAACTTGAGAAATTTCTGAACAACTAGGCAAAAAATTCAGGATATAGTTATGGCGATCGTTCTAGTAACCGGTTCTGCTGGTTTAATCGGTTCCGAATCAGTGAGGTTTTTTTGTGATCGGGGTTATACTGTCGTCGGTATCGATAATAATATGCGTCAGGTATTTTTTGGCGAAGACGCTTCGACGGAGTGGAATCGAGCCAAATTATCCCAAGATTACGGGGATAAATACATTCACCATGCTGTAGATATTCGCGATCATGAGGCTATTGCAGATATATTTAAAACCTATAGTCATGATATATCCTTAATTATCCATACGGCGGCGCAACCTTCCCACGATTGGGCAGCTAAGGATCCCTATATGGATTTTAGTGTCAATGCTAACGGAACTTTAGTATTATTAGAAAATACTCGTCAACACTGTCCCCAAGCAGTATTTATTTTCTGTTCCACTAATAAAGTTTACGGGGATAGACCGAATGAATTGCCTTTAGTAGAAAAAGAATTACGTTGGGAAATCTCGGAAAGTCATCCTTATTTTGCTCAAGGTATTGACGAGTTGATGAGTATTGATGCTTGTAAACATTCTTTGTTTGGTGCCTCGAAAGTGGCAGCGGATGTGTTAGTACAGGAATACGGGCGTTATTTTGAGATGAAAACTGCCTCTTTTCGTGGCGGTTGTTTAACCGGTCCCAGTCATTCGGGAACCCAATTACACGGGTTTTTATCCTACTTAATGAAATGTACGATGATTGGCAAAGAATACAGTATTTATGGGTATAAGGGTAAGCAGGTACGAGATAATATTCATAGTTACGATCTTGTCAATGCTTTCTATCATTTTTATCAGGCCCCGCGAGTAGCAGAAGTTTATAATATCGGTGGTAGTCGCTTTAGTAATTGTTCCATGTTAGAAGCCATTCAGGAATGTGAAGCGATTGCGGCTAAAAAGTTAAACTGGCAGTATGTAGAGACTAATCGCATTGGTGATCATATCTGGTGGATTTCTGATGTGAGTAAGTTTAAAAATCATTATCCTGATTGGCAGTTAACCTACACAGTAACAGATATTCTCAAAGAGATTTTTAGTCAAAACGTTAGCCGTTGGTTATAGTAGATCATTAGATTACTATGTCAAAACTATCTGGGTCTGTGCGTCTATGGGTTTAAAAAACTGGAGATGGTCAAATATGCTTGCTTTTAAATTTCCGAGCGAAAAAACTGAGTCAGATGAAAATAAATGGACTGAGAAAATATTATTGTTAATTTTTGCAGTTTGCTTAATCCATAGTTTTTGGGGGATTAGCGGAGGCTGGAATAATCCTTTGATAGATGTCCACGCTTTTCGTCAAACTCAAACGGCCATCTCGGTTTTTTATTTACTCAAAGGTAGTCCTTGGTTAGCCTATGAAACCCCTGTTTTAGGAGTGCCTTGGTCAATTCCGATGGAGTTTCCGCTCTATCAAGGAATAGTGGCTATTTTAGTTAAGCTTTTGCAGACACCGATAGATCAAACTGGTAGATTTGTGAGTGCTTTTTTCTTTTATTTAAGTTTGATTCCTATATATGTAATCCTATCTTATTTACAAGTAGCGCGAGCTTTCCGTTGGCTGTTTTTGAGTTTATTTTTAGCCAGTCCTCTTTATCTGTTTTGGTCGCGAACATTCATGATTGAATCAACCGCCCTATTTTTCTCTTTAGCTTATCTTGCCTGTATTGCTGTTTATTTTCGCTATAAATCGCCAATTATTGCCTTACTAGCCTGTCTTTGTGGAATCGCTGCCAGTCTAACTAAAGTAACGACTATGGCTGGATTTTTAATTTTAGCTTCTGTCTGGATAGGTGCTAATTGGTTTAAGAAAGAGTCATCTCGTAACTTAGCGAGAGATTTATTGATACCGGTCGTTGTTTTTATAATCATACCCTTCCTTATAGCCAAAATTTGGGTTAACTTTACCGATGGCCAAAAGCTACTCAATCCCATGGCAGCAGATTTTATCACCTCGAAAGCTTTGAGAGATTGGAACTTTGGAACTATCGCTCAAAAATTATCTCGGTCACAGTGGAGAAATTATCTAACTAGGACTCTAAATGACGTTTTTGGCGGATTGATAATCAGCGTTATGGCTTTAGTAATATTACCAATTTTCACCTCAAAAAAGTTACTAAGTTATGGCTTAAGTTTACTATTTATATTGACAGTTGCCATTTTTACCAATTTGCATTTTGTTCATAACTATTATCCCTATGCTAATGCTATCTTTCTCCTCGGTGCTTCTGGATTTACCATCATGGGATTAATAGAGAAACAACGGAAAATTTGGCAGTCTGTAGGCTGGTTTTTCCTAGCTTTAATTTTGTTATCACAACTGCAATTTTATCGAGCTTTCTGGCATCCTAAAACAAAATTTTATAGTATCAATTACTTAGAAATTGCCTCTCAAGTCCAAAGTATTACTTCTTCTGATGGTGTTTTGTTAATCTACGGACATCAATGGAATTCAATGATACCTTACTACAGTCAACGTCGTGCCTTAATGATTTATAGTGAAGCAAGTGAGGAAGAATTAAAAAATGCTTTCTCTGAGTTATCAAGAGCTAATCATCAAGTTGAGGCGATAGTTTTTTGCAACGAAACAAGAGAAAACCGAGAAGATAAAAAATATTTAAATAGCCTGTATAATCCTAATGACAAGCCCGTTTTTTCTAACAAACGTTGTGATATATACACAACAAGACACGGTAAATAAGAGATAATTATCTGTAATTTATATTGAGTTGAGTTCCTTATGTTAACTAAAATCTACAACAATAAAATTTTTCGATTTCTCATTGCTGGGGGAGTGGCATTTTTAATCAACTTATTCTTCATTTATTGGTTCATTGACGACTTAGGATTTAATACCCCATTTCTGAAGAATGTTGCTAATGTTATTTCGATAGAAATATCTTTAATTGCTAGTTTCTTTATCTATAGAATCTGGGTGTGGACTGGGGGAGATTGGACAATTAGAGATGTAATTTTGATACAACTTCCTCTCTATCATCTCTCGGCAGGTTTAGCAGTTTTACTGCGAGTTTTTTTGGTATTTCCATTCTTAAACTGGCTAGGAGTTAGCCCCGGAGTCAACACAATGATTGGGGTTTTACTGGGAGCTAGTATTAATTATGTCGCCAGTGATAGCCTAATTTTTAAACCTAAGAATAAGACTAATGAGACAGAAATTTACTATCCCGAAGGATTAGCACCAGCTTTCGAGATGGACGGTTACTCTCACCCACGTCAATCAAGGGATAACTATGCAGTAAAAACCCTATCAATAATTATCCCTGCTTACAACGAAGAAGATTGCATCGAAAGCACTGCTCACTTAATATCCGAACGTTTAGAACGGGATAAAATTGATTATGAAATCCTGGTGGTTAATGACAATAGCAAAGATAACACCGAAGCAGTTCTGCAAAAAATCAACCAAGAAAATCATCGGATTCGCTACATCAATAACTATTATCCCAACGGTTTTGGTTTTGCGGTACGCTGTGGATTAGAAAATTTTAGCGGTGATGCAGTGGCAGTAGTAATGGCAGATAATTCCGACTCTCCCGATAACATGGTGGACTATTATTATAAACTGCAAGAAGGCTACGATTGCGTTTTTGGTTCTCGTTTTATCAAAGGAGGAAAAGTTATTGATTATCCCATACACAAGTTATTCGTTAATCGTTTGGCCAATCTATTCATTCAAGTTTTATTTGGGCTAAAATTTAATGATACCACTAATGCCTTTAAAATCTATCGGAAGGAGGTTATCGAAGGAATATCACCTCTACTGTCTCACCATTTTAACTTAACAGTAGAGATGCCCTTAAAAGCAATCGTGCGAGGATATTCCTACACGACAATTCCCATCACTTGGCGCAATCGTACCACGGGGATTTCCAAGTTAAAACTCAAGGAAATGGGTAGTCGTTATTTATTTATAGTTCTCTCTATCTGGTTAGAAAAATACCTTTCTAGAGGCGACTATAAGCGCAAATCTGTCCAAAAAATCAGATAAAAGTAACCAATAAATTCAGAGGTTAAAACCATGTTAGACGAGCAAGTAACCCGACAAATGGAATACTTAAAGAGACTTTACGAAAGTCGCTTTAATCCTCAAGAAAGAAAAGCAAAATTAGCTCTTTGGAAAGTTTTGGTTAATAATTTTTTACAAAATTATGTTACTGTCAATGATACAGTTTTAGATATTGGTGGAGGTTACTGTGAATTTATTAATCAAATTCGTTCTAAAAATAAATACTTAATCGATCTTAATCCTGATGCAAAAGTTTTTGCTAATCCTGATGTAACGGTATTGAATCTCAATATTCTCAGTATTAATGAGCAGCAAAAACTTGATATAAGATTTGATAAAATTTTTATCTCCAACTTTTTCGAGCATTTAAATAGTGCGGAAGAATTAATCGAGGTTTTGGGATTTTGTTATGACATTTTAACACCGGGCGGATCACTTCTAGTGATTCAACCTAATTTTAAGTATTCTTATAAAGAATACTATGATTTTATTGATCATAAACTACCAATAACTCACCTTTCTTTAAAGGAGTTATTGGAAACAATTGGTTTTAGAATCGATACTTTAATTCCTCGTTTTCTACCATTTTCTACGAAAGGAAGACCCGCTTCACCCACCTTACTCAAAATTTATTTAAAATTTCCTATTTTCTGGAATTTCTTGGGTGGGCAGCTATTTGTCAAAGCCACCAAACCTAGATAATTACTGACAATACAGTGATTCAAAGTAACCTATAAATACTAATCAAGATTGTACAATTATGACTAGGCAAGTGTTAATTACTGGTGGTGCGGGTTTTGTGGGTAGTTCTTTAGGTTTAGGATTAGCCCAACGTTATCCCGACTGGAAAATTATCGCTTTAGATAACTTAAAACGTCGCGGTTCCGAGTTAAATATTCCCCGTCTCAAACAAGCAGGAATTGAATTTGTTCATGGAGATGTCAGAAATGCGGAAGACTTAGAAGCATCCGCTTTGCCAGTGGATTTAATCCTAGAATGTTCGGCAGAACCTTCGGTTTTAGCTGGTTATAATTCCCCCGGCTACGTTTTGCAAACTAACTTAATTGGAACGATTAACTGTTTAGAATTAGCTAGACAAACCCAAGCAGATTTTATTTTTCTCTCCACCAGCAGAGTTTATCCCATTGCCTATCTTAATCAATTAAACTATACAGAAACAGATACTCGTTTTCAGTTATCTGAACAGCAAAATTTACCCGGGGTTTCTGCTTTTGGTATTAGTGAACAATTTCCCCTAGATTTGCCCCGTTCTCTCTACGGTTCCACTAAGTTAGCATCGGAATTGATTATTAATGAATATGGGGATGCCTACGGATTAAGAACTTTAATTAATCGCTGTGGAGTTTTAACTGGTCCTTGGCAAATGGGAAAAGTTGATCAGGGAGTTTTTGCCCTTTGGGTGGCTAATCATTACTTTCATAAGTCCTTAAAATATATCGGTTATGGGGGTACGGGGAAACAGGTTAGAGATTTTCTTCATGTAGCTGATTTACTCGATTTAATCGATATTCAGATTGCTAATTTAGAACAATTCAAAGGGCAGACTTTTAATGTGGGGGGTGGGCAAGATTTTTCCTTTTCCCTTTATGAAACTACAAAACTATGTCAAGAAATCACGGGCAATAGTATAATGATTGAGGCAATTCTCGAAAATCGCACCGGAGATATGCCAATTTTTATCACTGATTCCCGCAAAATCAGTTCTATAACTGGATGGCAACCCAAGCGAGACGGTAGAAAATTAATCCAAGATATCTTTGATTGGATTTATAATCACGAGAAGGAATTAAAAGGAATTTTTTAACTCAAAAATTATGCAAAAAAAATCTCTCGATTTACCTGTATTCGTCAAGGGAATACTAATTATTATTACTGCCTACTTTTTTCTGGCAAATTTGCCTATTATTGATCGGTTAAAAAGGGGCTTAGATGCTTCTTGGGCTTTTGCTATTAGTGATGCTGCCCATAAACAGTTAATTTTTGGCCAAGATATTATCTTCACCTATGGACCCCTAGGCTATCTGATTCATGGCACATCTTTAAATCACAACTTTTCCCAAATTATCTATTTTCGCTGGTTGATACACCTTTGTCTATTAGCAGTAGTTATTCTCAGATTATTATTTATTAAGGACTATAGCAATCAAATAGTTTTTGTGCTGTCAATTATTTTTGCTACTCTAGTAGGAAATCCCTACAACAGTGTCGGCTTTACTGTTGATTATCAGATAATATTTATCCTCCTGATACTCATGTCTTTTGATAACTTTTTTCAAAAGTATATCAATTATTTAGCTATGGCTATTGGCATAATCACTGGGTTCTCTATACTCACGAAACTAACTCTAGGAATTTATCTAGCAGGCAGCCTGTTTATCTACATAATCGTTAATATTGTTCGGGGATATTTTCAGAAGTCACCATCGATAGTTATAAAAAATGTTCTCGCTGGTATTAACTTAACTTTAACCATTCCTTCCATTGCCTTTATTTTTCTCTATCCAGCTGCCTCTAACCGAGCCTTTATTCACATTATAGTTAATTTTTGCATTGCTGGAGGAGTGGCTTTAACTCTCTGGTTTATCGTCAGATCTGCCCGCCTATCGGCACCCCCCTTATTAAGAGAGGCAAGGGGTATCAAAGGCAGAATCTATCTTCTATTTAATCATAACCACTTACTTAACTTCTTACCTCTGTTAGTATTTTATGGGCTTTATGGGTTACTTCTTATCCAAACAATTAATCTAGATAATTTTCCCTCTCTCATCGGATATTTAAGCAATTCTTGGCAAATTTCTTCTGGTTATTCCAGTGCGATGAGTATTGTAGGAAATTACCCGCGTTTACTAATTGCTTTGCTCTGCTTTGCCTTAAGTTTGCTTTTAATGTCTCTGGCAATTATAGACCAAAAAATTAGTCTGGCTATTGCCTATATTTTTCCCATATTTTTATCATTTAAGCATGGATTTGTTAGGCAAGATGCTCACGTTGTTGTTTTTACACTTGTGGTTATTGTCTTAGCTTCTCTCTATACAATAATTATTAAAAAATCTCGGTTTAAGAAAATTGCTTATTGTGCTTGGGGAATAATTTTTTTGGGATGTATTATTATCACCTCTAGTCCTAATTGGACTATATTGGAAAATGCTCACCAGTGGAGTAATTTCAGTCCCGATAGAGTGGTTAATAATATCGGGGTTGTCATTTCCTCTATGCTTAATCCCAGAGAATTAAAAATGCGAGGTGAAAGGAGTACAACTCAAAATTTACAAGTCATTGCTACCGCTACCAAAATACCCGATTCTGTGCTGGGAAAAGTGCAAGGCAAAACTATTGATATAATTCCCTGGGAATTTTCACTGATTCCGGGCAATCAGCTTAATTGGAAACCGCGGCCGATTATTCAATCTTATGGTGCTTATACAGAAAAACTGGATGAACTAAATTATCAAAGCTTATCTAAATCTCCCAGAGATTATCTGATTTATCACTTTCAATCTATTGATGGCAGACATCCTTTTTTTGATGAACCTAAGGCCTTTTCTTATGTGGTTTGTAATTATCAACTTGACTCGGTAAATTCACCCTTCCAAGTCCCCGCAATCAAAACCAACTTTTATCTTTTAGAAAAACGAAATATCAGTCGTTGCAGTCTAACCCCTCTAGGAGAGACTACTAATATTACTTGGGATCAAGTCTATGAATTACCTACTCGTAATAGTGGGATTACTCGTGTTCAAGTTAAATTTGAATATTCTTGGTTGGGTAAAATAATCAAAAAAATATTTAGAATCCCTCCCGTGATAATTAACGTTAATTATCTCGATGGAACTCAAGCCAATTTTCGCTTTGTTCAAGACAATTCAGCTAATGGAGTTATCCTTAGTCACTTACCAAGAAATGATCAGGAATTAATGGCATTTTTTCAAGGAAAATTACCACCACAAGTCAAATCCTTTAGCTTTTCTGTCAGTAATCCTCTGCTATTCTCCCCAGAAATAAAAGTAACGCCTTTTTGGGAAGTTGAGACTGGTTCATAATCTTTCTTGAACCTTGAAAAGCGGTTAATATCTCTGGAAAATGGAGAATAGGGAACTCGAATCCCTGACCTCTGCGGTGCGATCGCAGCGCTCTACCAACTGAGCTAATTCCCCAGATATAGACCATAATAGCATTTTTGAGCAGAAAATCCTAGGAACTGGCAAGGGATCGAGGGGCAAAAAATCGAGCGGCTTGCCTCTGGAAAACTTTAAAATGAAAAAAGTAATCTTGAGGATGATAACCAATGGCGATACTACGCTTAGAGAATGGGACAACCTATACCCAGTTAGCCGATATTAGTCTGGAATTGGCTAAATTAAATGTCACTTTAAACTATTGGCCGATCGAAAACGAGGCCACCCGTCAGCTACTTAAACAAGCTTCTCTGACTGACGAAGAAAAAGAAATAGTTTTAACCAGCTTAGACGGTTATTTTGAGCAACTAAAGCAAGAAGCGGGTTATCAAGCTAGAGATTTAATCGTTTTACACCCTGAAATTCCCAATCTCGACACTTTACTGGCCAAATTCGAGCGCTGTCACACCCACGCTGACGATGAGGTGCGTTATATCATTGATGGGGAGGGGGTTTTTGGCTTTGTCTTTCCCGATGGTTCTCAGGGGGAATTAACTATTCAACCTCAAGAATATATCAATGTTCCCGCCCATACCGAACACTGGTTTCACCTCACTGCCAGTAAACGAGTTAAAGCAGTGCGTTACTTCACCACTACCGCTGGATGGGTTCCCGAATACACGGAAACCGTTATTCGTTTTCCTAGTTTAACAGCCGTGTAGCTCTTGGTTTTAGGCGATCGCTCTCCCAGTAAGACAGATAAGTTTTGCGGGGATGGCAACGCCGGCAGCCACAATCTGTTAAGCGGCAAATCTGTCCTGTTGAAAATCTCCCGTCCAGTGCCTAGCCAGACGGGAGATTTTCTCAATTCGGGGGATTGGCGTGATAGATTTAGTCTAAGCCGAATTGATTGCCCCGTTTGTACTGTAAATAGGCGGCAACGAACAAACCCGCTAGGGTAATGGGAATTAAGCCTAGGACAATCCCTAGCACTAAAGGTTCAATCACGTCTGTACTCCTTGGATTAGCAATTTTTCACCCGTATTTTATCCTAGCAGGGGTTGCCCGCGAAAGATAGGGCGATCGTACATACTTCTTAAGTGGGGTGTTGGGGTAGTGGGGTGTGGGGTGTGGGGTGTGGGGGGTAGTGGGGAATTTAGCTGAAATTTCCCTATCTCCCTATCTCCCTAAATCCCTGACTCTTATCTCCCGACTCCCCAAAAGGAAAACTTGCTATCTCACCATTAAGATAACTGCTCTACTTTAGGAGCGATCGAGAAAAAATTTTCTCAATTTGCCTTTACCCCAAGAGCGATCGATTTCGTGCCAGAGATTGTGGAGACAAAAAACCACTGCGAGACAGAGAGTAACCGCAAGGATTTGAGAGAAACTTTCCCTTTGCCAAAATTTTGCCATTGCCTCCGAAATCACCCGCGTTACCCGATAAGCTTCCAGAAAACCCTCGATCGAGCCGAGAATCAGTGCTGCTAGGGTATAAACAAAGGTTCGATATAGAACACTAACGTAACGGGGACGATTTTCTAACCATTCTAGCTTCATGGCTGCGTCGAGAATGGCCACGGTTTTTGCCGCAAGGATCGCTCCTACGATCGCTTTACCCAACACGTAGGTGGTAATCGAATACTCTTCCAGAAATAATTTCATGATCAGAAGAATATAACCGAAAGCCAAGAAAAAAAAGAGGGCAAGAGAACCGATTTTTTTTAATTCCTTTTTAAGTGCTTCCATTTATTTTTATTGATTTTTTTTTGATATTTTCTGCCAAGATAGCGGCCGCGTACCATAACTATAAGCTATAGTTAATTATTTGTTGCAGCTATTCTCCCATCTCCGGCAGAAAGTTTGAGCGCTGATAACTAAACTGATGTTTGAAACTAATTACAGCTTGATTGTCGATAAAATGAGGATTACCGAGGGGATCGACGGCACTGAAAGCGTAGAAATAACGGCGTGCTAGGGGCGGAAAATCGCTAAAATCGAAGATTGTGTCACCTTGGGCCACATCTGCCCAAAAATTGCGTAATTTTGGGGCTAATTCCTCCGCTAGACTCACGGGAAGATTGAGGGGATGACAGGTTAATAAACGCATCATAAAAGGATAAGAGCGATCGCCTAACCATTGCCGAGAAATAGCGGGTAAATTCTCCCATCCGGGTATATTTTGCAGATGAAAGGATTCTATGGCTAATTCAACCGTGTTTTCGCAATATTCTAGCACCCGGTAGGGATGGGGATAACTGACGAGGGAACCGGTGGTAATTTCATAGATACCTCTAGTAAAAGCCAGATCCTGCACGTGGAGATGGCCAGTAATCAACAATTTTACGCCGTTTTCCTGTAGTATATCGAGCAATTCTACCGCATTAGCCAACATATAGCGTTTACCTAATTCATGATTGCTTTGTCCGGGTAAATGCTCGATAACGTTATGATGGATCATCACCATCACTAGATCGTTTTTTAGCGCTGGTAAAATCTGTTTTAACCAATGCAATTGTTCTGCATCTAAACTGCCAATTTGTTTACCTTGCTCATCAAATTGATTAGAATTAAGACCGATTAATTGCACTCCGGGTAAAATTTCTTTTTGGTAGTATATTTGTTCGGGATTCCTGTAACCAAATTGTTGATAATAAAAGGGAAAATCTCCTAAACCGATCTGGTTTTCTGTTGCGGTTAAACTCAAAACATCATGATTACCCGGCACCACATAGACGGGGAAGGGTAAAGTGGCTAAACAATCGGCTAACCAACGATGATTTTCTGGTTCACCATCTTGGGTTAAATCGCCAGCAATCAGCAGAAAATCGAGGTTAAGGGTGATGAGATGGTCTAAAACAATTTTTAAAGCGGGAATACTCACTTCCACCAGATGAAAGCGATTAGAATGGTTCAAAATGGTTGTGGGTAAAGCGATATGAGGATCGCTGAGAATGGCGAAACGGAAATTCATCGCACGCAATTGGGCTAAATATCGGTAAACTAGATCGATCGAGGAGAAATGAGGAGAAAATATCTTTGGCTAAAGTTCGCGTTCGTCAGCACGTCAATCCCTTAAGTCATAAATATCGCCATCCGATCGCTCCCCCCGATTGGAATCAAGTTTATCAGGATATGACGCAACCTCTCCATCTTGATATTGGTTGTGCGCGGGGTAAATTTTTGTTACAAATGGCTCAAGTATATCCAGAAATTAATTTTTTGGGGATTGAAATTCGTCAACCTTTGGTAATTGAAGCGAATCAGGAACGGGAAAGGTTAGGATTAAAAAATCTCGCTTTTGTTTTTGGCAATATGAATGTTACCCCAGAAATTTTACTGCAATCTTTGCCCGTAGATAAGTTATTTTGGGTGTCGATTCAATTTCCCGATCCTTGGTTTAAACAGCGTCACAGTAAGCGTCGGGTTGTGCAGCCGGAATTAGTCATAGCTTTGGCTAAATATATGGTATCTGGAGGCTGGGTTTTTTTACAGTCGGATGTGGAATCGATCGCCCTGGAAATGACGGAGAGATTTCAAGCACATCCCCATTTTGTTCGGCAACATCAAACCCCCTGGTTAGCGGAAAATATTTTCCCCGTAGCGACGGAGAGGGAAAAGTCCACTTATAATAAAGGTCAACCAGTTTATCGCTCGCTTTTTCGAGTTCGGTAGCTTCAGTTAAAATATTTTGGCACTGTCTGAAATCATGGTTATAAATCTCGACTCACCCCTAATACTTGAGGACAATAATCGCCCCCCCGTCTCTCAATTGTTAGAATTTCTCTTAGCAACAGAAAAAAACAATAAAAAAACTAAAGAAAATCTTACTTTTGAGGCTTTAGTCGGTACTTGGCGATTATACTTGATCACGGGAACTCAAAAAGCGAAAAAGAGAGCGGGAATTGTTTTGGGTAAGGGGCGCTATCTCCCATCCTGGTTAAAAATTACCATCTCTTACCAAAGAAATGAGAGCTTAGAACTGGGAGAATTTGTCTCTGGAACCGTCAGCAATCAGATATTTTTAGGGGCAGTAAAACTATCTGTAAGCGGTCCAGTTAAGTTTTTTCCTAAAACCCGTCTTCTTGCCTTTGATTTCACCCGGCTCAACCTAACCCTATTTAATCGCTCTCTCTATTCAGGTTTTATTATAAATGGCCA
Organism: Microcystis sp. CS-574; assembly: GCF_028329095.1. Classification (NCBI taxonomy): domain Bacteria; kingdom Bacillati; phylum Cyanobacteriota; class Cyanophyceae; order Chroococcales; family Microcystaceae; genus Microcystis; species Microcystis sp. CS-574. The sequence goes on along the minus strand of NZ_JAQMSY010000217.1, from coordinate 9,979 downwards.
GGTAAGCGGAGCTAATTTTTATCAGGAAAGCATCAAAAAACAGGCATTTTTTGCCTATTTTCTGATCACAGAAACAATGATAGCAGCCCGGGGACGAGGGGGAGGATTAGCCCTTTGGGTAAAAGAGGTAAGTGAGACAAAACTAGCTGAAAAATAAGTTATTAGAGGAGAAATAGATGGGATATTCTATCGAGGTAGATGGGACAAATTTTGACAGTGAAGTGATCGAGAAGTCCTATATAAATACAGTGATTTTAGACTTTTATGCCCTGTGGTGTGGACCCTGTAAATTGGTAAAACCGATGCTAGAAAAACTGGCAAGCGAATATAATTTTATCCTGGCCAAAATAGATATAGATAAAAATCCCGAATTAGCCGAACAATACGATGTGGAAGGAGTTCCCGATGTGCGAATTGTCAGCAAGGGAGAAGTGTTACCCTGTTTTGTCGGTGCTTTGCCAGAAGAACAAATTAGAGACTTATTTTCCCGTCTCGATTTACAATCGGAATTAGAAACAGGATTAGCAGAAATCAAAGAAGCGATCGCCCTCGATAATTTGCCCGCAGCTAAACAATTATTTGATCGTCTTTTCCCTAAATATCCCAACGAACCGCGATTAGTTATTATGGCGGTAAAATTTCTCATGCGTCTGGAAAAATGGTCAGATGCCTATCGATTAATCAGTGCTATTAAAGAGGAAAATCCTGTTATCAAAGGTTGGAAAACTCTCCTAGAATTTCAACAGTTAAAACCAGAAAATAATCCCCTCGATCCGATATTTTTTACTGGGATTAATTTCGCCTTAAAAGAAGATTATGCCGCCGCTTTAGATAAACTGATCAGTCTGGTGGAAGAAAGTAGAAAATATCGTCAGGATGGGGCAAGAAAAGCCATGTTAGCCATATTTCAGATTTTGGGAGTTAGTCATCCCCTCACCCAAGAATACCAAGCAAAGTTAACATTTCTGCTCTACTAAGTAGGGTTTAATGAAAAAGTTTGTTGGTGGGGTTAAGAGTCGGTCAAAACTAAAGCAATTACCCCGGTAATTTCAACAAATCTATTCCTCGAATTTCTGTTGACAATTGCCAGGGAATTGCTAGAGACAAGACAGTTTATTTGTGGCGAATCATTTCATAGAGGGCAACGTATTCTTCCCCAGGGCGATTCCAAGAGTAATCGCATTCCATGCCTTGAATCGCTAATTTTTGGAATTCTTCTGGCTGAGTGTACCACAATTCCAATGCCCGGGACATGGCTGATTCTAGGGCATTATTATCGGGATCAAAAAAGACAAAACCATTGCGTTCTTCGGGTTTGTGATAGGTATCATAATCGCGATCAAAAACAGTATTAACTAAACCACCAACTCCCCGGACAATGGGAACAGTTCCATATTTTAAGCCGATTACTTGTGTCAGTCCGCAGGGTTCAAAATTACTGGGAACCACAATCATATCAGCACCCGCATAAATGAGGTGAGATAATTCCTCATTAAAGCCCAATTCAATATGAACATCAGGGTTATTATTTAGGTGATTTTTTTCGTGCCAGAACCAGTTATTAATTAACGATTCGGTGGCGGAACCTAAGAGGACAAATTGCGCCCCGCGAGCTAAGGCATAATACATGGCATGGTGAACTAAATGTACGCCTTTTTGGTCATCTAAACGACCGACATAACAAATTAAGGGTTTTTCTGGTTCATCTCTTAACCAGAGTCTTTCTCGCAGTGCCTTCTTATTGCGTGCCTTCTCGGAGAAGTTATCAATACCGTAGGGTGCAGGAATAAATTTATCTACTTCTGGGTTCCAGATATTGTAATCTAAACCGTTGAGAATGCCAGTAAATTTGTGTTGATGCTGGTGAATTGTATGACCTAAACCGTAACTAACATCGGTGTGGTGTGCTTCCCAAGCATGGTGGGGTGAGACGGTATTGAAATAGTTGGAAAAGACGATCCCACCTTTCATAAAATTAATCACAAAAGGATTGAAGTTATCGCGCATTCGGGCATAGCTAAAGTAGTAAGTATCGTTATTTAATCCTGTTGCCCAGAGAATTTCTGCACCACCAAATCCTTGATGTTTAAAGTTATGGATGGTGTAAAGAACGCGCTGATTGCCCATACCATGATATTTATAAATTTCAAAAAGTAAGGGCGGAATTAAACCCGTTTGCCAGTCGTGACAATGAATTATATCGGGACGTTTATTACTTCTGAGCAAAAATTCTAAAGCGGCTTTAGAGAAGAAGGCAAAACGCATATTATCGTCTTTACAACCGTAGTAAGTACCGCGATTAAAGAAATTATCCCCCGAATTGGGTTGAATAAAGAAACACAAGCGCCCGTGTACCCAACCACAAAAAACGTTACAGTGAATTGCGCCACCGTACCAAGGCACCCACAGGTCCCGATAAGCCTCGTGTAAGCCCCAAATTTGGTCGTAGCGCATACAATCATACATGGGTAGGATTAGCTCCACGCAATGACCGCGAATTTCTAATTCTCGACTCAATCCATATACCACATCCCCCAATCCCCCAGCTTTAATCACCGGGGCGCACTCGGAGGCAACCTGAACTATATACATATATCAATAACTCCCTCGATTAATCTACAGGTCAGCTAGAAGCAATTTTTACAAAAGTATACAGTCTTCTGTGATTAAATGGCTCGATCGAATTAGTTGCGGGTTTGGGTGTTGGGGTGTTGGGGAGAACAAAGCTGCCTTTTGCCTTTTGCATGAGTGCCTTTTGCATGAGTGCCTTTTGCCTTTTGCCTTTTGCCTTTTGCCTTTTGCCTCCTCAATATTAACAGCGTTTTAACTGTCCTAGGAGCAAAATCACCTCATCGATGCCGTTTCTGAGAGTATTGGCGGGTTTATCGCTGTTATTGACGGTTATGCTAAAGATTAGGGGTTGATTGTCGGCGGTTTCTAGATAACCGGCGAGAGCGATAACTCCGGTTAAAGTCCCGGTTTTTGCCTGTAATCGTCCTTCTAGGGGAGTCTGGCGAAATCTATTGGTTAAAGTGCCATCAATGCCGCCAATGGCTAAAGAACGACGATAATCAGGATTTTCTGCCATTAGTTGTAATATTTGACCTAAAGTATTGGGTTTAATCAGGTTTTGTCGTGATAGCCCCGAACCATCGCCGATTTTATAACTATCGCTGTTAATTCCCAGTTTTGTTAAAGTTTCTTGCAATCCCGACACACCGCCGAGCATTTGTAGTAGGGTTTCGGCTAGTAAATTATCGCTATTTTTATTGACTTTTTCCACCAAATATGCTAGGGGTTCTGATTCTAAATTGGTGATTTCATCGCCGAGAATTTCTGAGCTAATTTCGGCGGTTTTAACGGTAATTCCCGCTTTTTCGAGGATATTACGCCAGCGATTAAGGAAATACTCCGAAGGTTGGGGAATAGCTAAATTAAAATCATCTTGACTATCGATAGCCAGAGAACCAGTGATAATTAGGCGATTATTGGCTAAATTGCCCTTAATTGCCAGATTATTCGGGCTTCCTTGCGCTGCGGTGCTGGTTTGATTCTCAATTAGCCATTGTTTAGCGGCAATGGGATCAGACCATTGTAAATCTAAGCTTTGCCCCAATTGTCGCGGTAAAAGCCTTAAAGTGACGGAATTTTCGTTTAAAACCAAGCTAGAAGCACTAACTGCGTAGTCAAAAAAGACATCTTCCCATTCCCATGTTTTTTGACTATCGGAGACGACAAAAGGACTAGCAACGACAATTAAGCGATAAATTGAGTTAATTCCCCCTGCTTTTAACTTTTCTGCCAATTTTTCTAACTTTTCTGTGGTTATGGTGGCATCTCCCCTCCCGACTAAGGTTAAAGTTTCTAAATCGGGGGGGTTGCCTTGGGCTAAAATGGGGGTTTTCAGACGATAATCGCGGTTAAATTTGCTAAAAGCGGCGGCAGTGGTTAATAATTTCGCAGTAGAAGCGGGAGTAAAAAAGTTATTTTCGTGGAGACTATAGAGATTTTCCTGAGAATTGAGGGATTTTACTAAAATTCCCCAGTAAGCGCCTTGATAATCGGGGCGGGACAAAATGCGATCGATCTCGGTGGCTAAGTCTGCTGGACAGATAAACTGGGAAGGGAGAGAATTGTCTTGACTGATGGGGGTTGCGAGGGTGACGGGATGGTTTACCCAGAGAAATAGGGAACAAGTCCCCAAGAGAAAAGATAATTTCGAGCGGCGTGTTAGCATAGGATTAAGTCTTGGCAGTAGGTAAATTGACTCTAAGTAGCTGGTTATAATTAAATTAAAAATGGATTTTAGGTTTGATCCCCCCTGCCCCCCTTAATAAGGGGGGTGCCGATAGGCGGGGGGATCTGAAAGTTTTTAATACCTACCTACTTAATTTAGCAGCATTAGTGACCATATTCTGCTAGTTACTCGATAGATTCAGTTAGGGATTGATCCGAGATATTCGCTCCCCTTTTTGCCAAAAAAGTTTCTTGATTCCGTCAAACTTCTATTCATTTGCGAGGATGTTTTTATGAGTTATGATTTTGATTTATTGGTGATTGGTGGTGGTTCTGGTGGTATTGCCACCGCTAGACGGGCAGCCGAATACGGGGCAAAAGTGGGATTAGCAGAATATGATCGCTTGGGAGGAACCTGTGTTAATCGCGGTTGTATTCCTAAAAAATTAATGGTTTATTCTAGTCGTTTTCCGCAACTATTTAAGGATGCGGAAGGTTACGGTTGGAATCCGGTAGAGAGTCAGTTAAATTGGCAAAAATTAATTAGCGCGCTTAATCAGGAAACTATCCGTTTAAATGGCATTTATCAAAAGATGCTCGATAATTCTCAAGTGACGCTTTTTCCTAATTATGCCAAGTTTCTTGATCCCCATACCCTGGAGGTGGGAGATCAGAAAATTACTGCCGATAAAATTTTAATTGCCGTGGGGGGACATCCGGTTAAACCCGATATTCCGGGGATCGAACATACGGTAGTTTCTGATGCCATGTTTCAACTGCCAGAACAACCGAAAAGAATTATAGTTTTAGGGGCGGGATATATTGGGGTAGAATTTGCTGGTATTATGCACGGATTAGGGACGGAAGTGGTGCAGTTAATCCGTAAAGACAAGATTTTAAGAGGGTTTGATGAGGATATCCGCGATGAGATTCAAGCGGAAATGATCCGTCAGGGAATTAAAATTATGCCCGAAACTTTCCCCACTTCAATCGAGAAAACTGCCGAGGGGTTAAAGGTACATATTCAGGGTCAAGAAACCTCAGAAATCTTATTTGTTGATGCTCTAGGTTTAGCCGCTACTGGCAGAATTCCTAAGCTGGAAAAATTAGGCTTAGAGAATGTCAATGTCGAGGTAAAAAATCGGGCAATTGTCGTCAATGAGTATAGCCAAACCAGTGAAGATAATATCTATGCCGTGGGTGATTGTACCGATAAAATTAATTTAACTCCCGTGGCGATTAATGAGGGGCGAGCTTTTGCCGATACAGTCTTTGGTAATAAACCCCGGTTAATGAGTTATGAAAACGTTCCTTCGGCAGTATTTTCTACTCCTGAAGCGGCGACGGTGGGATTAACAGAATTGCAAGCAAAAAAACAATATGGTGACACGGTAATTAAAGTTTATCGGTCTAAATTCCGCCCTGGTTACAATGTTTTACCAGGCCGAGAGGACAAAACTTTGATGAAATTAGTTGTCCATCAGGAAAGTGGTAAAATCCTTGGGGCGCACATGGTGGGAGATCACGCCGCCGAAATTATTCAAGGAGTAGCCATTGCCGTAAAAATGGGGGCGACAAAAGCCGATTTTGATGCCACTGTCGGCATTCATCCCAGTGCTGCCGAGGAATTTGTCACCATGCGTTAATTAAGTAGGTAGGCGTTAAAAATTATCAGACACCCCCCTTATCAAGGGGGGATTAAGGGGGGATCCCCCCGCCTATCGGCACCCCCCTTATTAAGGGGGGCAGGGGGGATCAAAGACAAAATCTATCTTCAATTTAATTATAACCACTTACTTAAACCAACCTAACACACCAGAGAAAATTAACCTTTTTGGCTATTGACAACTGAGCCATTTTATGATTTTTTTTCAGTTAATTTTTGAGCGAGATTTAAGATATCGGAGGGGAGCATAATCACGGTACTGGTGTTATTTTCCGCTCCAATTTCCGTTAACATTTGTAGGCGGCGTAATTCCAAAGCGGCGGGATTTTCCATGATTAATCGGGAAGCTTCCGCTAATTTTAGCGAAGCTTCCTGTTCTGCGGCAGCTTTAATCAAACGGGCCCGTTTTTCTCGCAATGCTTCCGCTTCCTTGGCCATAGCTCGCTGCATACCAGTGGGAATTTCCACATCTTTCATCTCCACCCGTTCGATATCGATGCCCCAAGGTTCGCTAATTTCATCGACAATTTGTTGAACCGCTTGATTAATTTTGTCTCGTTTTTGCAAGACATCATCGAGATGATTTTGACCGACGACATTTCTTAAAGTGGTCATGGCCGCTTGATAAACGGCCGCAGGATAGGATTCGACTTTATTAATCGCTTTGCTAGGATCGATAATGCGATAGTAGAGAACCGCATTAACCTTAATTGTGACATTATCGGCGGTGACAGTTTCTTGCGGGGCAATATCGACGGTTTTGGTGCGAATATCCAGCTGCATTTTTTGGTCAACTAGGGGAATGATCCAGTACAGTCCGGGGCCTTTGGTGTCTTGATAACGACCTAGGCGAAAGATAACACCACGCTGGTATTCTCGATCGATTTTAAAGCCATTTAACCCCAGAATGCCCGCTATCAACAGCAAGGGTGCTAGAAATTCCATATTAATTACCACTTATCGGGTTCAAGTTAATCAGTGTGCGGTGACATCTCAATTGCCATCTCCTCGCTCCTGACCACTAATACATTCATTCTAGACAGTAACCGGGCTGTCGGGGAAACTCATAACGAAATATTACAATTTTTAGGAATTGCCCACCCAGCAGGGATGACTCGACTTCCAGACCCCGACCTGAGATAAACTACAGAATGTTATCAGAATTTACCTTGATATTATGAGCGTAGTTAGCCAAGTCATCCTCAAAGCCGACGACGAACTTCGTTATCCTAGTAGTGGTGAACTACAGGGTATCGGGCAATTTTTAAAAACCGGTGAGCAGAGAATTCGCATTGCCGAGACTCTCGCTGAAAATGAGAAAAAAATCGTCGATCAGGCTCAAAAACAACTGTTCAAGAAACGTCCCGATTATAGAGCGCCGGGGGGTAATGCCTACGGTCAGCGTCAATATAATCAATGCTTGCGCGATTATGGTTGGTATCTGCGTCTAGTTACCTATGGGGTATTAGCCGGAGATAAGGGTCCGATCGAACAAACCGGCCTGATCGGGGTCAAAGAGATGTATAACTCTCTTAATGTTCCCGTCCCCGGCATGGTGGAGGCGATTCGTTGTCTCAAAGAGGCCGCTTTAGGTCTTTTGACTCAAGAAGATGCCGTGGCAGCAGCCCCCTACTTCGACTTTATCATCCAGTATATGTCCTAAGCGATCGGGACAATCCCAGAGGCCTGAAGTCTGAAAAGGGGCAATTTTCCCCTCTTTCAGGGTTCAGGCTTGACTTTTTTCAGTGATCAGTAAACAGTGATCAGTAAGCAGTAATCAGTAAAAAGACAGTAGTAAACTGGCATTTGATCAGGCTCACTTAATACATACTGCTCACTTAATACTCAAAACTGATAACTGATAACTGATAACTGATAACTGATTATGTTTTGGCGCATTATACTACTTACTTTTCTAATACCATCGGTCTATGGGCTGTTTGGCTGGTCGATCGCCCAGGAGCGTTTATCATGGAGTGATTGGTTACTTGCCCGCGGTGATGAGATGAATTGGACTCTCACTAGCGAATGGCTAGAAATCATCATCTATATCCTAGCGGTAGGGGTTATCCTCTCAATTGCCCTAGGATTAACTCTGTTTAGTAACTTAATGCCGCTATTTTTCCGCAGTTGGTTTAAAAATGATATTAGCGCTGTATTATCAATTCTTGGCTGGTCCTTGGCGGTAGTCTTTATCTTCCACAAGTGGGCGGTATTTACTCGAGCTTTAATTCTGTTAGCTGCTGCTATCCTCGGTCGTCTAGAACTTCAGGAAGCGGGTTACAATAGGTGGCAAGTTTTCCTGACGATCACCATTCTCTGCTTAGGTAGTTTTAGCTTGGGAATTTGGGCTTATAATCTTTGGGGTCACGAATTTCATCAAGTTACTACTGATTAATCTTATCTCTAATCTTGAAAAAGTATGCCAAAAAAAAATAACGATACCCTCAAACGAGTCTTAATTGTTTCCTCTGGTTTAGTATTTTTGGCTTTAATGGTGGTGCCAACTTTAGGTTTATGGAAAAATAATAATTCTAATTCCCCCCAAGGCAGTCAACCCGGGCAAGAGGCAACTATTGCCCCCGAAAAATTACAAGAAATGGTCAAAGGTTACGAGAAAATTCTTGAACGCGAACCAGATAACCCCACTGCTTTGCAAGGACTGGCCCAAGCTCGCCTACAGTTAAAAGATTTTATCGGAGCTAGAGAACCTTTAGAAAAGTTATATCAAAAATATCCCAACAATCTGGAAGTTATGCTGGTTCTTTATGGAACAAGATTACAAACTCAAGACGTTTCTGGAGCGAAAAGTATCCTAGAAAAATTAGTCAAAAATTATCCCCAAGAACCGAAGTTTAAAGAAGAATTAACTCGTTTAAATCAAGCGATTGCGGCAGCTTCCAAACAGCAAACCCCAGAACCTAAAAAGTAATGAAAAAAGAATTAATGGCTCTCCTAGACTGAGTAGGATCGATTAGTAACAAAACGCCAATTTAGGAGGACTCTTCGCCTAAAGTTATCAAAGTTGTTTAACCGATAAGCCTGACTGCTTGACATAAGTGGGTGAAAGCTAGTAGCAGAGGAACTGGGAGAAAAAAGGGTAGAGAGATATAATTGGTTGAAGTAATCACACTTTCGCGCTCCTTTAAGTTTTGATAAGCTAAGACGCATTTAAAACGCTTATTCTTAGATTAGCCGAACCTTCCCCAATCCCTTTACTGTTGCCTTTTGACTCTTGCCTCTTGCCTCGTCTCAACAAGCAATTTAAATTACGAACAGCTTAATCCATATTTTTGCTAATAAACATAGCAAAAGTATGGATAATTTCTTGACCTAAGATCACATCACATTTTATTCTTTTTTCCACTTCTATCTAAAAATCGAGAAAAAAGCAAGACCTTCCATTATACCATAAAAAAATCATGCAAGAAGTCTATTATAGAACCAAAACAATCTATTTGCCACCCGAAAAATTCTTGATCAATAGGACTCGATCGAGGATAATTAGAGAAAGTATCTTTGCTGGTGAAATTGAGCAGATTAGTCCAGGAAAACCCTGCCCTAGACAAAGTAAAGATCAGAAAATCCTACACCATCAATACTCTAACGATCGCTTGGATAGTCGTTCCCTTTTTGAGTGGCTTTATTGGCTATTTACTGTCTTGCTGGGCTAAATATCTGTCCTTAATTACTTCTGTTATCTCTCTCGCCTATTCTCTCCTTCTATTTAGCCAATCCGCCCCCATAACCCTCAACCTACTGGATAATTATGGCGTGAAACTGGTAGCCGATCAGTTAAGTGCCTATTTTATCCTCACCAATGCCCTGGTGACCATGGCTGTGATCCTTTATAACTGGGAAAGTAGCAAAACCGCCTTTTTTTACGCCCAAGCTATCATTCTCCACGGCAGCATTAATTCTGTCTTCGTCTGTGAAGATTTTATTAGCGTTTACGTTGCCTTAGAAGTAATTAGTATTGCCGCTTTTCTGGTGATTGCCTATCCTCGCAGCGATCGCTCTCTCTGGGTTGCCCTGCGTTATCTGTTTATCAGCAATGTGGCGATGTTATTTTACCTT
>NZ_JAQMSY010000016.1:0-7585 GCF_028329095.1 Microcystis sp. CS-574 | reverse complement strand
TACGTTTAGAGTATTTAGGATATCCTTTCTTACCAGCAATTTTGTTCTTACAGTTATTATAGAACCTAAGAATAGCAGTCCAAGTCCGTTCGCAAGCCTGTTGACAAGCTGTAGAGTTAAGGTCTTGAACAAAAGGGTATTCATCTCTTAATTGAGTGACATATTTATATACATCCTTTTGTCCTACACCTTTATTGTCTTCCCAATATCTAAGACATTTATTCCGAACAAACTGTACTGTCCGAATAGCCTCATCAATGGCTTGATATTGAGATGGTTTTCCTCTAAGCTTGTACTCTAAAACAAACATTTTGCGTTATCGACCTACCACGCAAACTACTCTAGCATACTAAAATTAAATTGGCAACTATAGATTAGAGTTATTCTTAGTCGTGCTTCGCTGTTCTATGCTGGCGGAACTTTTCATCTCCGAGGTGAAACCGAGAGATGAAAAGCCGACATTATAGGTAAAAAGCGATTTCTTTCTCCTTGAGAGGGGCAAAATCGGCGGCTAACAACAGCTGATTTAATTCCTCTTGGGGGATATGTTTGGCCCCGATGCGGACAATTCGCGATCTCATCGTGTTAGAAACCCCGCTTCTTTGTCGTCCTGCTTCCAAACCCATTACCCGGTGATAAAGTTCCAATTTTGCCGGTGGAATTGGGGAACCATCAAAATCAATGCCATTAGCGATCGCCACATCAATGGCATCAGCGCCCGTAGTTGTGGTTAAATTAGTTTCGGTGGACATAAAGACAATATAAAGGATCGTTGCTATTTTATCAGGCGATCGATATCCGCCGCTATGATCAGGAAAGTAATCTTCATTTCTGTGTGACTATGGCTCAATTGCCGACCTATCAACCAAAACAGTTATCCCTTGGCCCCCTAGAAGCGGAAATTCTCAATATTGTCTGGGAATTGGAACCCGTTAGCGTTAAGGATGTCCACGATCGCATTTTAGCGGATCCAGAACGGGATCTGGCCTATACTTCTGTGACTACGGTACTGCGTCGTTTAACTAATAAAGGCTGGTTAAGTTGTTATAAACAGGGTCGGATTTTCTACTGGAAACCGATGGTTTCTAAGGAACAAGCACAGGCAATTAAAGCCTACGAACAATTACATCGTTTTTTGGCTATTGGTAATGCGGATGTGGTGGCTTCTTTTGCCGATAGTCTCGATACTGCTAGTGTCGAACAATTAAAAGCGATCGCCTCTCGTTTAGATACCCTTCGTCAACAACGGAGAGAAAGCTAATGCACGGTTCAATGTTATTACTAGCATTAACTATCGCTATTGGTTTACGTTGGTTTCTGCCCAGCTATCAGCGTCGTTGGCAGATAACGCTATTTTTCTTCCTCTTTCCTCCTTTGCTGTTGTTAATGACAGTTATATCGGTGGTTTGTATGGGCTATCGCGGGCAAATGCTAGGTTATAACTCCAGTTTAATAAGTTACTTTAGTGCCATAATTTGGCTAGTTTTTGCTCTATTTTGCCTGATAAAACTTTCCTATCAAACTTGGCAAACCCATCGGGATTTTAGCAGTTATCCCCTCAAAAAAATCACCGCTCAGAAGGCGAGAGTTTTAGCAGTGGATTTTCCCTACAGTGCCAGAGTTGGCTTCTGGAAGTCGGAATTAATTGTAACCCAAGGATTATTAAATCTCTTAGATCAAGAACATTTACAAGCAGTTTTAGCCCACGAACAAGCTCACCAAGAATATCATGACACCTTCTGGTTTTTCTGGTTAGGTTGGTTGCGATCGATGTCTTCTTGGCTACCCAATAGCGAGAATTTATGGTCAGAATTGGTCTTCTTGCGGGAATTGCGCGCCGATAAGTACGCTTCTGGACAAGTGGATTATTTACTATTAGCTGAATCGCTGCTTTTAGTAGCAGAAAAAGTTAATCAAGTAGCGGAAATAAATTTCTCTGATAGTTGCTGTGTCGCTCTCAATGATCATTCTTTAAATAATCGTTTATTAGAGAGAATCGATGCTTTAGTCGAGTCAGAAAACCCCGAACTTCCCAGATTTAACTATCAAGTCTGGCTATTGCTTTCCCTCTCCCTCGCTCCTTTCTTACTCTTGCCTTTACACTCCTAAAAATGACCCTAGAAGTTGGACAAAAAGCCCCCGAATTTGCCACCCCAAACCAAAGAGGCGAAATTAGTAAATTAGCAGATTTTGCCGGTCAGTGGTTGGTCTTATATTTTTATCCCAAAGATAACACTCCGGGCTGCACCACAGAAGCGATCGATTTTACCGCTTTGTCGCCGCAATTTCAGCAATTAAACGCAGTAATTCTGGGAGTTAGTCCCGATTCAGAAAAGTCCCACTGTCGTTTTATTGAAAAACACAATTTAACTATTCAATTATTGAGCGATCCCGATCATCAACTGGCGGAAATTTATCAAGTCTGGGGATTAAAAAAATTTATGGGTAAGGAATATATGGGGATTAAACGCTCCACTTTCCTGATCGACCCCCAGGGAAATATTGCCTATATTTGGTCAAATGTCAAGGTAAAAGCCCATGCAGAAGCGGTTTTGAAAAAACTTGAGGAATTGCAGTAGCAAGCCCTCAGTACCCAATATTTACGGGTATGCAATCGCGCCCTTTCGTGTTAGACTAGAAAAGTTGTCAAAAATCGCACATCTAGGCGATCGGGTGTTTCTAGGAATCTAGAAATCCAGCCCTAGATGGAGGATAAACCCGAAAAGGAGAAAAATATGCCCGTTGTCTCTCTCGCAGAATTGCTAGAGTCTGGGGTTCACTTCGGCCATCAAACGCGCCGTTGGAACCCGAAAATGTCTCAGTACATCTACACTGCCCGGAATGGGGTTCATATCATTGATTTGGTGCAAACTGCCCAATTAATCGAAGAAGCTTACGAATTTGTCCGAGGAGAAGCCGATAGCGGTAAACGCTTTTTATTCATCGGTACGAAACGGCAAGCGGCAGCAATCATTAAACAGGAAGCTTTACGCAGCGGTAGCCACTTCGTTAACCAACGCTGGTTAGGGGGAATGTTAACCAACTGGGAAACCATTCGCGGCCGGGTAGAAAGACTCAAAGAATTAGAAGAATTAGAAAATAGCGGCGCCCTCGATAAACGACCGAAAAAAGAAGCATCGGTACTGCGTCGGGAATTGGGCAAACTAGAAAAATACCTCGGTGGCATTAAAACCATGCGCCGGCTGCCGGATTTAGTCGTCGTAGTCGATCAGCGTCGGGAATACAACGCTATCCAAGAATGCCAAAAATTGGGCATTCCCATCATCTCCCTCTTGGATACTAACTGCGATCCTGACTTGGTAGATGTGCCGATTCCCGCCAACGATGACGCAATTCGCTCAGTTAAACTGATTTTAGGCAAAATTAGCGATGCGATCATCGAAGGTCGTCGCGGTGGTCAAGCAGCGGTGGAAGAATACGAGGAAGACTACGATAATGAAACCGAGTACGAGGAAGAAGGTGATTATTCCCAATACGCCGCCGAATTTGCCAGTGGAGACGACGATAACTAGGGAAAATTAGCTATTGATCGCAGCTAGGTTCGGGGGGAAACTTTCCGAGCCTATCGAGCGGTCAAACCTGCCCCTCTCGTGGCATGATCAATTATAAGCAGTAGGTTAGGAATTTTATGGCGGAAATTACAGCACAACAGGTTAAAGAACTTAGGGAAAAGACCGGCGCCGGCATGATGGATTGCAAGAGGGCGCTGACGGAAAACGCGGGGGATATAACCAAAGCGATCGAATGGTTGCGTCAAAAAGGGATTACTTCCGCCGAGAAAAAAGCTAGTCGGGTAGCGGCAGAAGGGATGATCGGCAGTTACATCCACACCGGCAGTCGCATCGGTGTTTTAGTGGAAGTGAACTGTGAAACCGATTTTGTCGCCCGTCGCGAGGAGTTCAAAAAATTGGTTAATGACGTGGCGATGCAGATTGCCGCTTGTCCTAACGTCGAATATGTAAAAGTGGCCGATATTCCCGCCGAAATCTCCGCCAAAGAAAAAGAAATTGAGATGGGACGGGACGATTTAGCCAATAAACCCGATAATATCAAAGAAAAAATCGTGGCTGGCCGCATTGAAAAACGTTTGAAAGAACTTTCTCTGCTCGATCAACCCTTTATCCGCGATCAGAACATCAGTATTGACGAATTGCTCAAACAAGCGATCGCTGCTTTAGGAGAAAATATTCAGGTGCGTCGTTTCCAACGCTTTGTACTAGGTGAAGGGATCGAGAAAGAAGAAACGGATTTCGCCGCCGAAGTAGCCGCCCAAATGGGACAAAAAGCCCCGGAACCGGTAGCAGCCGCCCCGCAAGTGGAGGAAAAAGCCCCGGAACTGGCAGCGAAGGATAATCCGCCCGCTAAAGGCAAAAAGAAAAAGTAAGTTCAATGAAGATAAATCTGGTGGGGTGCGAGTTTCGTACCCTTTTTGTCTTCAGGGGGGTGGGGGTACTTGATCAGTTATCGGTAATCAGTAAACAGTAATCAGTGAAAAGAAAAAAGAAAGTGGCAACTAAAGCAGATTCCTTTACTGGATTCTTTGGGAACAAAAGCCTATCTTTTACCTACTTATTAAAAACTTTGTAAATAAGATTATCTTATTTGCACTGGTGGTCCCTAGAGGTTGTCGAACGGAAAAAATGCAGATTCAGGACAAAATCACCGAAATAGCCGCTAAAACAGCGAAAGCGATCGAACTTTCTCAAAATTATTTACTTTCTACCCAATACTCTGAGGGTTACTGGTGGGCAGAATTAGAATCTAATGTCACCATCACCTCAGAAGCAATTTTACTGCACAAAATCTGGAAAACTGACAAAAAACGCCCCCTAGACAAAGCAGCCACCTATCTGCGTCAGCAACAGTGTCCTAACGGCGCTTGGGAGTTATTTTATGGGGATGGTGGCGATCTTAGCACCACTGTGGAAGCCTACATGGGGCTGCGACTATTGGGAATTCCTGTTAATGATCCTGCTTTAGAAAAAGCCAGAGAATTTATCTTAGCTAAAGGTGGCATCAGCAAAACCCGCATTTTCACCAAAATGCACCTCGCTTTAATTGGTTGTTACGATTGGCAGGGGGTTCCCTCTATCCCCGCTTGGATTATGCTACTGCCGGAAAATTTCCCTTTTACTATCTATGAAATGTCCAGTTGGGCGCGGGGAAGTACGGTTCCTTTATTAATTGTTTTCGACAAAAAACCCGTGTATAAAATGGGTTTTAATCTCGATGAACTCTATACAGAAGGGGTGAATAATGTCAAGTATGAGTTACCAAAAAATAACGATTGGGCGGATGTTTTCCTCTGGTTAGATGGGCTGTTTAAATGGGCAGAAAAAACTGATTTAGTTCCCTTCCGTCAAGAAAGTCTGAAAGCTGCGGAAAAATGGGTAATTGAACGACAGGAAGACACGGGCGATTGGGGGGGAATTATCCCGGCGATGTTAAATTCCCTATTAGCTTTAAAAGCCCTAGGTTATGATGTTTACGATCCGATTGTTGCCCGGGGTTTAAAAGCGCTGGATAATTTTGCCATTGAGACAGATAATACCTATTGTGTACAGCCCTGTGTGTCGCCGGTTTGGGATACGGCTTGGGTAATTCGATCGCTAATTGAATCCGGTCTAAATCCCGCTCATCCAGCTATGATTAAAGCGGGACAATGGTTAATCGATCAACAAATTCTTGATTATGGCGATTGGGCGATTAAAAATAAAATCGGAACCCCCGGGGGTTGGGCTTTTGAATTTGATAATCGCTGGTATCCCGATTTAGACGATTCGGCAGTGGTGGTGATGGCTTTAGAGTTAATTAAAATGCCCGATGAAAATATTAAAAAAAGCGTGATGAAACGGGCAGTTAATTGGATGGCTACTATGCAGTGTAAAGCTGGTGGTTGGGGAGCTTTTGACATCGATAACGATCAAAACTGGCTTAATTCTTTGCCCTATGCCGATCTAAAAGCAATGATCGATCCTAATACGGCTGATGTTACTGCCAGAGTTCTAGAAATGTTAGGCACTTGTGATGTTAAAATGGAGGAAAATCGAGTTAAAAAAGCTTTGGATTATCTGGAAAAAGAACAGGAAGCTGATGGTAGTTGGTTTGGTCGTTGGGGTGTAAATTATATTTATGGAACCAGTGGGGCATTATCTGCTTTGGCTTTTCTGGAACCGAATAAATATCGCCAGCAATTGCAAAAAGGAGCCAATTGGTTAAGCAGTTGTCAAAATGTTGATGGTGGTTGGGGTGAAACCTGTTTTAGTTACAATAACCCTAAATTTAAAGGACAGGGAAATAGTACCGCTTCCCAAACTGCTTGGGCATTAATCGGTTTATTAGCCGTCGGGAAAGTCACCGGCAATTATCAGCGAGAAGTGATTGAAAAGGGTGTTAACTATCTTCTTGTTACCCAAAAAGAAAATGGTACATGGGATGAAGATTATTTCACCGGTACAGGTTTTCCCTGTCATTTTTACCTGAAATATCATTTCTATCAGCAGTATTTTCCTCTACTGGCTTTGGGGCGTTATCAGGCTTTAATTTAGTCCGTTAACCTATGCGTTAAGACAGGAAATAAGCCTAACTGTCTAGCGCATTTTTTGTGACTAACTAGGAAAAAATAAATCAGGAGATATATTTAAAAAATTGGCTAATTTTTGAATGTAGATAGGAGTTAACTCTTGTAGTCCATCAAAAATATCATCCAGGGTTGACTTGCTTTCAAAAATAGATAGCAAATCTTGCTTTTGTAGGTTTCTTTCCTCTAATATGAATTTCAACAATTCAAGTCCATAAATATCAGGTATTGGCTCTTGATTTTCCTCGTACTCATAAATTAAAGACCCTAAAACATTTAGATATTCCCTTTCTTCTACCGTTAATTGGGGTTTGTCTAAAAGGCGATTAATAACCTCCTGCATCATTTCTAAGTCTTCCTCATTGTGAATAGGACGAGGCGGGTATTGCTTTAATAATTCTAAGTATTTATCAGTGGCAAACATAAAGATAACTCTAATTTTATGGTTTAAATAGGGGTGACTGAAGGAGATACAAAATTTTTAGTTAATAATTTATAGTTTTCAGGCTCTACCGAACCTGTCATGTAAAACTATCAACAACTCATGCTTGTAAAGCTTGTATCCTAAGACTTTGAGCTTTTGTCAGATTGATATTTATCAACTTTAGAACCTTGCTGGGCTCTTCTAGGTTCTGTGTGAGCATGGTATAATGATAATACAGGACAGGAGGTGGGTTCTGTGGATAAATTTTGATCAACTCCTCGATTTACCAAATGTAACAGTGGTCAATTATCAAAAAATTGATGAGACAATTTTCCTAAAGCTTGCTCTTTTAAATGAAACAATTGAATGTCCGAATTGCCATCAAACCTTGGACAGAATCAATCAGACAGAGTACAATCTAGTCAGAGATTTGTCAATATTAGGCAATCCGGTATATTTAGAAGTACCACGCCGCCAGTTTCATTGTCAAAAGTGCCAAAAGTATATCAGCGAAAGACTGAGTTTTATGAGATTAAGACAGCATCATACAATCCGCTATG
>NZ_JAQMSY010000216.1:0-37749 GCF_028329095.1 Microcystis sp. CS-574 | reverse complement strand
GACTTGATCTCCTTCTCGGTAGGACTCCCGAAGAAGAACGGCGGGGGGGGAATTACGGTTAGGAACTTTTTCTATATACATGGCTATCATTCTAGCAAAGGGAGAGAATTCTTGTCCATTAAGAAATGTTACAAATTACATGGGTACATTAAGAAAAGTTAAGGGGCGTATCCATTGATGGATAAGGGTTTTCGGTTATTATAGTATATATGTATGGGGAAAGTTCAGATATATGTATGGGGGAAGTTCAGTTATACCATAAAAAAATTATGCAAGAGGTCTATTATCATCCATAGGTGATCTTGCACCTGTCCAAAAACTATTAAAACCCCTCTAAATTTCGGCGGCTTTCTTCTTTGAGTTGGTGGCTCCAGGCATTGAACCGGCGAACACCGAATACCGTTGCGACTAGCGTACCGAGAAAAATCGCCAAACGTTCCCAAATCGAGAGAGAGTGATAGAGATAATTCGGCATCTGGAATTCGAGCGGTGCGGAGATGAGAGAGGACATACCTCTTCCTGGAGCATTGACGATAACTTTGGCTTGATGGATGGTGAGCCGATCGGCGGTTGGTTGTGGATAGCTGATCTCGTATTCTCGGAGCGCGGTCAGGAACTCTCGTAATCCTTGGCTCACTTCTTCAGCTGAACGCGGGAATCGGGCAATTCCGCCGGTCTCTTTAGCAATCGCTGTCAATCGAGATCGATCGACGATAAACTCGCGGATATCTTCTCCCCAAGGAAGCTGACAGTAGGTAAGGAGAGTATCCACGGTGAGAGGGCGGCCGCGTAACTCCTGGGCGCATTGGGCGCGGGCGCGGAGTCGGGTTAGGGATTCGCCGTATCCCATCGTGTGGACGGTGACGTGAGGGGAACGGGCCAGCAGAGCCAGAGTGGACTGAAAGCGTTGTTCTTCCTTGTTTCGATCGGGATCGGCATCGAATCCATCGGTAAATAGGATCACGCCGAGACGGGGAGGCAGACCCCAAGAATTTTGCTGAAAACGTTCGGAAGTGGTCAGAAAATTGACCGCTTCATCGAGGGGTTGATAGAGATTGGTGGAGGCGCAGACATCAATATTGGCTAACTGGGAAAGTCGAGTTTTGGTTGTTTTGTATGGATAGGCTTCTAGATACTTTTGAATCACTGTCTGATCGACCGGATAGCTATGGGCGCACCCTTGCCCAAAGGGAACTAGGGCAATTTCTACGGGAAGTTTTTTGGTTTTGATCGTGGTAATAAATTTTTGGATTCCCTCGATCGCTCCCTGGAGTTTGACTTGTTGGGATTCATCCCGATTATCCATACTGCCGCTCATATCTAGCAAAATCACTAAATAGGCGGGATCGGGTTTGACTTGATCGGGTGGGGTTATAGTAATTTTCGGGAGAGTTAGGGGAGTCAATCGATATTTAAATTCGGTTTGATTGGCCGCCGTGGTGAGGACGGTAAAGTTATTCTCTTGTAATCCGGGTACGAGCAGGTCACGATGGTCGCGAACTTGTACTTTTAAAGTCACTTGATCGTGGTCGGTAATGGCGCGGAGAATCTTGACGGAATTCGCTCGGACGGAAGCAGAATCGAAGAAAGTGAACGCGAGGATCGATAGGGGAAAAAGCAGAAGGTTTCTACCAGCTTTTTTAGTTGTCCGGATCGAGAAAGCGATCGCAAAAAATAAATCGGTAATAGCGAGTATTCGTGTTTTCATGATAGAAAGTCAACATTTGATTGTGATATAAGGTTTCCGTGGCATTTTCCGATAACATTCTTCTTTGTATTTGTACTTTATTTTCCACAGGGGTGCTAAGTCTCCATTGTTTTCTCTCTAAACTGAGCTTGGCGGCTATTGCAGGTACATCTGGCAAAAATATATCGGCATCTTCCGCAGAACCGATCTGTAAAGATTGGGAAGTATGGCGAGGTAGCTGGATAGATAATCCTTCTTCAATTTGGGTTTGCTCGAAATTGACAATTCTTAAAGAGCGATCGTTAATTTTGGGATAGTTTCCCGATTGGTTATCTTTTCGGGCGCGTCCGAATCCTCTACCGGCTCTCAGTGCGACTTGATAGGTGGGGGTTGTGGAAATGGCGAGCGCCATCCCTAAACCAGCGCCGAAAAGGGTGAATCCTAACAGATCTTCATAACCGCCAAGGGGGATTATTGTTCGGAGAAATTCGATCGCTAGGGCGGCAATTAAACCGGCAAGTAATCCGAAAAGGGCAGATTTTATCGGTCGCTCAAAGGTGTTACTTTTCGCGCCCTCGGTACTCAGCGATCGCCAAGATAATCCCTCGGCTACACCGGCCCCTAAACCGATTAGACTCCAGCCCACTATGCGAACACTTGCCGGGGCGAATTTTCCCTGGTAAATAATCACAGTTAGCACTGCGGCGATCGCTCCAGCGATTAAACCAGTTTTTAGGGCGATTTTGAGATAACTATTGCGGATTCTTCGATTCGCTTTGTAGTGAATCGGATTACTCAGATAAATGGTCGTTAGGACAAGGGTAACACTTAAACAGATAGTGACGATCGGGAAGAGAATAAACTCGACGTAAAAAGGGAAAGTGCTTCCAGTAATTGTCTTCGATGCGAATTTAAAGAGGTCTAAGATCACTAAGCTCAAGTTCCAGCCGATCAGCGCTGAAATAATGCCCCCCAACAGATAAAAAACAAGTCTCATTTTTTCAATACTCCCTTCCTGATCCAGTTAAACGTTTAGAGACAAAGTATTCCTAGTATTGACTAGAAAGGTTTCCGCCATAGTCTAATGCTGCTAGTGCGTTCGTAGTTGGGGAATTTTCGGTTTGATCGTTGGGTTGCCCTAGCCTCCCCTCAGATTTCTAAATAATAGCATAAGATCCTGTGTCAGGTTCGCCCAAGCTAGGCCGATCAGTCCAGATGAGCGGTGGCTTTTTTGAAGATCGATGAGATGGATTTCGGCTTGGGTGTATATATCTGCGGGAACTTCTCCTTGGCTTACTTGATAAAACAGAGCCGCTAGGCTATAGGCGCGCACTTCGGCGAATAGTCGTGCGAGAAATTCGTATCGTTTTTTAGTAGCATCGGGTAATTTTTTTTGTTGATAGTTTTGTAAAATTTTGTTAAAAAAATGATTGTCTAGTTGACAATATTCTGGATAGTGGATTTGTATGAGTAGTGATTTAGTATAATATTTTGCGGAGTCATAAAAATAATCTGACCAGAAGCTTTTGGAGCGAATTAATAACCATTGTTTTTCCTTGGGTAGATCGGGAATTTTGCTATTTTTGTATTGCTCCGTTATTAATAGATCATCGATGAGAGCGTATAGTCGCTGTTCGAGGTGGGGATTTTGGTCGAGCGCTTGTTGTTGCATCTCGATGCCCGCACGCCCAAACTGTTTATTTCTTCTTCGTTTCCGTAGCCAGTCTAGCCAGTTAGCGATTTCTGGAAATGGTTTTAAAATAGCCAGTAATGCTCGATATCTAGCCGCCGTGATATTATGATTTTTAAGCGCAGTTTTATCAACAATAATTTCCCAGTTCCAATGGTCACTGTCAAGACTATATAAATAACTAGAGAGGGCTTGTAAGTTTCGTTCTAGATCTTTATTTTTTGCTAGATTTAGTAAACATCGTTTGACTTGGATATCACTGGATATATATTCGGAAACCGTCGAGAAGGATTCGGGAACTCGATCAAACCGAATAATTAATTGTTCCTGATCGCTATCCTGGGTGTAAACCAGAGAGAATTGTTCGGGAATCTCTAATTGAGACACTCGAAAAGCCCAATTTAGGGGACTAGAATCGTTTGCTTGTAGAGAAAGGGCTAGAGCATGAAATTCTCGACAATCCTCAAAAGTTATATTGTCTAAATATAATGGCGATCGAGAGTATTTTTTTTCTTGTTCTATTTTTTTGATAGAAATTTTCACCGAATCGGTTGAATATTTTTTTAAAAAATCATGGCGATTTAGCCAAGAACTAGAAGCTTTTTGGGGTGTTTTGGGAGATGAAGAGGAGGGTTGTAGTTGAAAGGTGGGAGAACCTTGAGTCATCCACCATTCTAGCAGCGTTCCGATTCCGTCTATTTCGCCATCTTGCGAGGGTTTTTCTAACCAGAAATAGCGGTAGCCGATCAGAGGGCGATCGCTGTCATCTCTTAAGGCTGTCGCCACCGCTAATAGGGCATATTTGCCGATTTCTCTAGAGATTAGGGCGATAGTTTGGGGAGGATAACTATCATTAATTCGACAGGCATGATTATGGACGGCATTCGCAATTTCCGGGGGTACTTCCTGATTTTCTCCGCCGATTTCTCGATCAAATCCTGTACTCACATAGCACTCATGTCTTTTAGACCATTTTGGCTCTAGAAGTTTTCGAGAGAATTGATAAATTTCGCATCGATTCCACATCATTAAGCGTCTATTTATCGGGTTTGAATATTTGATCTAGGCAGGCAGAATAGGCGGTATTTGTCTGAGTTTTGCACTGCTGAAAGGCTTTGTATCGAGGGAGAGCGATCGAGTAATTTTCGCTCTCTTTTAGGATTCTTTCTAGGGTATTGATCGCTGTTTTTATCTGCCGATCTTGAATCATGGGAGCGAGAATCGACCAAGTGTTTTTATCTAAATCCCCTCCTGCTGGCTGAATCTGGTATTGTGTTTTGAACTTAGCGATCGCATCCGATACTTTCTGATCCCAAATCGGAGTGATTTCCCCCTCATACAATTGTAGCGAGTGGAGAAGACTTTTCCCTAGGGCAATTTCTGGGGCGTTGAGAGGAGGATTGGCTGTCACTTGGTTAGCGGTGTAAGTTTTATTTAATTCTACCGGAACTGCTGGTGTCAGTTGTTGAAGGAAGCGATATAAAGGATCTTTGATAATACTTGATCTTTCTTCTAGCCATGCTTCGCGTTGAGTGCTGGTTTTACACTGGGAAGCGTTGAAATCGGGCATCTTTTCCCGTAACTTCTTTAGGTTGTCTAGATTTTTCGCTTGCAGATCTTGTCGGCGATCGCCAGATTCTAGGAGATTAAAATATAAGTATAGTTCCCGAACGGGATCGGAGGGAATAATGGCCGATTGATTTGCGGAAATCTTCGGAGAAAATACCCGTTCGATCGATTGAACTCCCCACAGGACTCCCACCCCCAACACCGTCCCGACTGCCACACTCAACCCTAGACATTGCCAAGGATATTTTTGCCAAAGAATTAGGGCGATTTTCTTGAGAGAATTGGGACTTTTCTCGGAGGATTGTGGAGGAATGGCGGGGGGTCTTTCTAGGGGAATAATTTCGGGGATGTTCGTGCAGTTTTCCCAAATTTTATCGGGAACTTTACCCGTAGCGAGTTTATAGAAAAAAGCGGCGATCGGATAGGATTTATTCTTTTCTAGAATCCCTGCGATGCTCTCGTAGGACGAGGGATTTTCGGCGGTTTGTCCTTGCTCATGCTGTTTTAAGTCTTCGAGAATTTTCTCGATAAACTCATCCCTTTCTTGAGGGGGTAATTGTTCTTTTTTGAGATAGGCTCGATCGAGCTTTCTAAACAGATCGTTGGTGTAGATTTCTAGAGATTCTTTCCAGAGTGGGGAGTAGTCGATAAGTAGCCATTGAATTACTTCTTCTGATTTGGGGGAGGGGTTCGATCGCAGTAGGAGAAATAACCGAGCGATGAGTTGATGGAGTCTTGTTTTATTCTTGGCTAATATGACCGACTTTCTAGAATACAATTGTATCAACTGATGCTGTCGATCGAGTGCTTCTTTCGCTTCTTGAGTAACGGGTAATTCGGATGGCTGGAAATGAGTCAATAAGGCTGAGGGAAGAAAGCGAGAGAAATCCAGCAATTTTTGAGGTGCGGGAGATCCTGGCGCTTGTAGGCTATTGAGCCAATCGGAGACGGTAATCGTTAAGTCAGTATGCTGTAAATTGGGATTTAATAGTAGAATCAATGATTTATAAATCTTTTCTTGTTGGGTGTGCTGTCGTTGCTCCAGCCAGGTGCTATCGATCAGCGTTGCCCAATCCCATCGAGTGCTATCGGTTTTTTCTAGTTCTTGAACTAAGATATTTAGGTTTTGATCAATTTCTTTGCCTTCTGAGAGTTCTTTTAATGCTCTTTTTAAACTTTGAATTGATTGAACCTGTACAGGGGAAGTATCTAGTATATCTTGCCCAGTTTTATGGGGAGTTAATGCGGTTGGGATTTTGTTGACATCGGAATTGATCTGACAGTATTCTTGAGTAGTGCAAGCGATTAGGGTAAATTGATTAGGATTTTCTAAAACAGTAACCTTCCACGCCCAAGCGATCGGGCGATTATATTTTTGTTTGAGATATCGAGAAAAAAAATGCAAATGCCAATAACTAGGAATAAAGCTGTTGCTAGGAGTAAAAATATGAGGAGTTTGTTGTACTTCTAAAGCAAGTTGCTCAAATTGACGAACTTTATCGAAATCATGAGGACTGTGAAGAATCGCTGAATAATATCCCTGTCCACGATTCTGTTTCTGAATATCTCTGATGTCTGAACAAGGCTTTAGCTCGAAACGGGGTCGCTCGTTCTTGTCCCACCATCGGAGGAGCGTTTCCACGGCATCTATCTCTCTATCTAGGGGCTTTTCTAGCCAGAAATAACGATAGCCTACCAGAGGTCGATCACAATCATCTTTTAGGGGAGAAGCTACCGCTAAAACTGCGTATCTATCGATTTCTCGTGCGATGAGGGCAATCTTTCCTTCTGCCGGAGGATAACTATCATTAATCCGAAACCAGTGGTTATGGACTGCATTTTGAATGGGGATGGGAGTATTCGCATAGGTCCTTAAGCCGATTTCTTTGTCGAATCCGCTAGAAACCCACCGATCGCCCTGTCTTTTCGGTTCTAACAATTTCCGAGAAAATTCCTTGATCGTAATGGAATCGCTCATAGTTTTTCTAATCCTCTATGTCTCTGAGTTGGGGATGATCGGTACCCGTGTGTAACCAGTAAATTGGTGCCATTAATCCCAAGGGTCTCCACACTTTTGGGTTATCGATCACTCCAGAAGTCACACCACCTTCACGGCTAGTAACTTGAACGTTGGCGAGGGGAGAGTCGGGAGAAGCACCTGGCTTCATGCCAAATGCCGAACAAAAAAAATACTTAACAGGACAGGGCCACTCTTTGCCCCAATTTTCTAGTAATTGATAGGTTTTATTAAATTTTAGCCTCATAAATCTGGGGATATCCTGTCGGTGGATTCGCATTTTAGATTGTTCGGCTTTGGTAAAGGCTAAGGCGATCCGATACTGGGATAGGTTTTGATTTTTCTTTTCTAGTCGCCACTTTAATTGTTGTTTCAAGGTGGCCAATCCCTGGGCGTACTTTTCATCTTCTGTGAAGAAAGTACCATCGAGTAGGATGAGTAATCCTAGGGCAGAGGCACATTCTTCTAGATACTCTTCGATTTGGGAAGTTTTGCCTTGGGATAGTTTTTCAAATAATTCCCCAGCAAAGTCTTTACAAATTATATCGATCGCTTGTCCCCCTTGCCAAGTGGGCTTCATTTGAATCGAGAGGTTATAAGTGGGAATTTCGCTCGGATTGCTGGCTAGATAGGTAGCCATTAACATGGCATTATTTTCTAGGATATCTTTTGCCATAGCGATTAGTTTAGCCGTATCGTCGTCGCCGGGAATAACTTTCTCGATCGGACTATCGGGTTTCGCGTTCGGCCAGTAGGCCAACGCAGATAGATAGGTGGTTTTACCCGATCGCCTCGGTCCGATGATCCGAAATTCGGTAGGCTGAGAATCGGTGGTTTCTGGGGGTTGTTGACGACTCCACATAATTATTCTTCGAGTCGAATGCCTGTCGCTAACCAGTATAGCGGAGGAATTAATCCGTAGGGATACCAGCGATCGGGTTCTCGTAAATAGGCGTTTTTTTCTTCTGGGGAACCGTCGTCGGGTAAGTAGCAGTTTGGCCGGGGATCAAAATCTCGATCGCGGCGACTTCCCAAAACCCCGAATGCAGAACAGGCAAAGAATTGTAATCGATCGGAGGTTAAAGTTTTGGTGAGATGTTTATAGGTTTCGGGCAATCGTACCTCGAATAAATCCTCGTCGGGATCGAGACGACAGGGCCAGAGTTCTCCCCTTTCACATTTAGCCATGACGACGGCGATCCGGAGTTTTTCAATTTCTGGGTTGCGAATTTCCCGCTCGCGAATTTCCTCGCATAGTTTGGTAAATGCGGGGAGATATAGCGATGTGTCGCGTTCGGGTTCCCAATCGGTCATCATCACCATCCAGCTTACGGTAGTGAATAGGTCATCAACCCAAGGGGTGATTTTTTTCCATTGATGAGGGATGGGAATATGTTCAAAAAATTCCCCTGGGAAATCTTTGGCAAGGAGTTCTAGTTCGATGCTCGATCGCTTTTTCCCCGGCGGGATTTTGATGAGAAAGTCATAGTCCTTGAGGTTATGAAGTTGATCAGCCTCGAAGGCATCTCCCGCTATCTTTCCTTGATTTTTGAGCGTATCGAGCGCGCGTTTCCGTAGGGCCGTGGCTTCATCATTGCGAGGAATCACCTCTAACTTGGGATATTTTTGTAGTAAACCCGATGGAAGAACGGCTAGGGTGGCAAGATAGGTGGTTTTTCCCGAACTTCTCGCCCCGATCACGCGAATTTCTGTAGAGGCTTTAGGCATTGGCGAAATAAGCTCCTAAATAGACCCAAGGTAATTCTAGTAGAGTGGGATGGTGAATGCTGGTGACGAAAAATTTGGGATTGAGGTAGGGAGGTTGGGAGTTATGTTCGCGGATTATATCATCGGCTAGGGAAAAATAGGTCTCTCGGATATGAGTGTCGTGTTTCCCCCAGAGAAAGGAAGCGTTGGTGTTGTATTGCCAGGTGTTTTTTTCCTCCTCTAGGTTGTGAAATAGATCGGCTTTATGGATAGAGATTAAAATATGTTGTACGCTGGGACAGTGCGATCGCAAGAGGGTGAGACGTTCCTTGAGTTGTTTTTTCCAGGTCTCCGGGTCGAGAATTTCCTCAAATTCGGGAGTATCTTCTATTTCTTGAGTTCGACTTCGATATCGATAGGGAGGCAGCAGGAGTAAAACCGCTTGACTTTGACCGAGAGTGTGTACCAGATCTTGATATTTTTCTGGGTTGCTTTCTTGCCACGCGGGTTTAGACCAAGCTTCCCCAGGGGTATCAATCCACTGAACTCTCACCTCTCGTTCCGAACCGGAAGGAAGGTTAATTCTCAGCAGGAGAGGTTCTTCTTCTTTTTGAGAAGTTCCCGCTAGTTTTTCAATACTATCCTTGGACAATGTAGCGATTTTACCCCCAGGGCCAGAAGGGATCACTTTAACATTTTCGGTTCCTTTCGATAGGGTAATGACCATACTGGTCTTACCAACACTTTTATTACCAATAATGATTACGTTCATGGGGAAATTTTTCGTTGTTGATTGCTAAATAGTCAGATGAGCTAAAACCGTAAAACTCCTCGCTGTTGTAACTGCCAAGTTTGCCCACCCGCTAGGGGATAGACTACCGCAGGACGGATGACGGTATAGCTATCGGAATAATTCGGATCGTAGTTCTGGCACTCGAATAGATCCTCAACGCTTTTATAGTTATTCTGGTTGATTCTAAAATTTTGGCTAGGTACCAAACAATGATAGTTCCCGTTGAGGTACACCTCATAGTAACCCCGGCGCTTATTTTCTAGTACAATTGGTTCGCTCCCTCCCATTCGACGATTCGCTAGGCTTTCTTCTGTAGGAGATACTTCGATCGGGGATGAGGAACGAGCATCTCGATAATAATTATCTCCTCCTAGGGAGTGGGAAGAGCTAGATACTGAAGGTGCTGTACTCTGGTAAGTCTGGCTCGCGGGTGGTGCAGAAGGGTTCAAAGTGGTTATGCCAGTTGGTTCTTTTTGTTCCCGAACTTTTGTATCTTTGGTTTTCCGATTGTGTTTTTCTAATTCTAAATCGGCAATTCTATCATTAATTATACGGTTTTCTTGTGTAATTTTTCGCTCGATATCTTTAAACTTTTCAGAGAATTTGTTGTAAATATCTTTGTAAACTCGCTCATAAATTTTAGAAGTAATTCGAGTTTCATTTGGACTCCAATTCTGAGAAGCAACTGAAGCGGACGAGTTCTCTGGAGATTCCCCCTCTCCATCTCCTTCAGGGTTTGTTTCTTTACTCCAAAAATTGAATCTAGAAAAGCGCTTATTCGTAGGCTCATGTCTATTGGGTGATGGTTGTCCTATAGAAGAGCTTCTACTCGATCTTTTGCGGGATCTTAGCAAAGAAATTACGCTCGCTAATAATGCTAATATAGCAAGGAGAAAAGTGGTATTAGAAGAGGTTTTTTCTTTTTCTAACTGTGCTATTCGATTAGATAATTTTTGTATTTCTGGATCGATGGGAGATTTTAATTGTTTAATATTATCTTCTAGTGACTTCTGTTTATCTTGGAGAAATTTTGTAATTTCCTCGACGGTAGTATCTCCAAAGTTACCATAATTATCTTGGGAGATATTTCTTCTTGTAAAAAAATCTAATTGTTTCTGAACATTTTCAATTGCATCTCTTCTTGTCAATCCTTGTTTAAAAGGAGTGATTACCTTTTGAGAGATCGTGACTAAAGTGTTATCGATACTATCTAAAATTTGCTCAACGGATGCTTTTTCTACTTCTTTTAGCTTCGGCATCTGATTTTGACGATACTCTTTTATTTTTGTCTGTAAATTTTCTATCTTTGTACTAACCGCATCGCTCTTAATAATTTCCAGCTTTTTCTTGTCAGTAATCGTAATCGCTCCCTTGAGGGCATCGAGAAACTTTTGCTGTTCTTTTTTTAACTCATCGAAAGCTTTATCGATATCGCTCTGTAATTGAGGAGATTTCTCGACGGTTGCCGAGGAGGGTTGAGAGGTTTGAGTGCTTACAGAATTAGTCCCTTTCCCGCATCCGACGAGGACAGTAGAAACGAGGAGCAGGGATAGAGCCAATTTAGCATAGCTGATTTTTTTCATAGGATTCACCGATTTTATATATCAGAATTGTAGGATGCCGCGTTCCTCTAACTGCCAGGTTTCCCCTCCGGGTAAAGCGGAAACTCTAGCGGGTTTGAGAAGTTCAAAGTTACCCTCTAGCTGAAGATTTTTACAGTCGAAGAAGTCTTCGATCGCTTTGTAGTTGTGTTGGTTCAGTCTGAGGTTGTTACTCGGTACTAAATATTCTGTGCCGTTTTCTTTGATGATCGAATAATTGCCGCGACGATTTTTCTCGAAGATTACCCGCGAGGAACTACCGATTCTTAGTTTTGTCAAGCTTTCTTCGGTGGCGGTGACGTTGATTGCCTGTTGGGAAAAAGACTCTCGATCGCTGTTATATCTTTTCGCTAGATTCGATTCTTCTAGGCTAATCGGGTTCTGAGTTTGTGGCGAAAGTTCTGGATAGGAAACGCTTGTTTCAGAAGGATATGAGGATTGGTTAGAAACCATTTTTCGATTGGCACGTTCGTTCGCTCGAATATTGTTTTCTAAATCTTCTAACTTACCTTGAATTTCATCTAATTGTCTTTTAGTCTCTTCAAGGTTCGAAGAATTGTCATTAATTTTGTTAATTTTTTCTTGGATTTCTATCCATTTTCTTTGCTCAGAAAGGATTGATCCTACTTGGTTTTGTAGGGTTTCCATTTGTGATGGTAGGGATTGATATTTGAGATCGAAATCCTCAAACTTGGATAATCGATCGCTAAATTCTTTTACCCGGTCTTCTAATTGCTCAAATTTGGATAATCGATCGCTAAATTCTTTTACCTTTTCTTCTAAACTATTAATAGACTCGATTTTTGTCTCAATCTCCAGCGTTTGATCTTGCTTTTTTAAATTAGTATCTTTTTTTTTAGTCGCCCAAATACCTTTCGCCCAGATAATAATTTTTTGAGAGTCATTATTCAGAGGCCAGTTACATACCGTACAACTCTCTTGCCCTTCGTTATATATAGCATCACAAACTGGACAATTAGACATCATCGTTCTCCCTTAGACTTTTTGCTAAGGGGAGTAGAAAAGACCTCGCCGGTATTTTTCCTACTTCCCCTCTGGTTAGCCGTTATTTGCCAGCCCACTCCTTGCCTAAAACGCGGAGGAGTGCCTTTAATCCTAGGATAAAAGGTGGCTCGACGCGGATGTTTTCTGAATCTCCCCGAATGTGAACGAGATTCGTTCTCAGTTCTTTATGGACTTCACGCCAGAGACGATCTTTGTAACTAGACTCCAGTTCGCCATTTTTAAAAGCGGGCATGGGTTTAAGTCCCTGAATGTCGATCTCTTTCACTGCGGTGTTGAACTCGTTTAGAAAAGCGGGAACTTCCTGGAGTTGGGGCATATCGAAGCCGGTGATATTGCCTTCCAACTCCAGATAGTCTTTCCACGTAATTTTTTGACTGTTCACCTCGCAATCCTCCCCGGCGATTACCGGTTCCGGTTTTTTGCTGATAATTCCTCCTAGGGGAGTTCGGTCTAGTACCAGACCACAGGCGACTTCATCCTTGGGACGGGTGCTTAATCGGGTGATCTCGTTGGTGTCCGGGAAACCGGAGGCCTTACTCAGCATCCGACTGAAAAGTTCGTTAACTTCAGCGTGACGATCGAACCGTCCGCCAATCGCCAGCCAGTTCAACAGGCGCGAACCGTTGCCACCGATGTACACGGGGGTGATTTCCGGTCGGCTGTAGCGGTCTTTTTCGTAGAGAACCTGTAACAGAATCCCCACATAGTAGTATAGTCCCGCCGTACCGATCGCCATCAGTCGGAGTAAACCCTGGAATTGGGGATCTTCTTCGAGAAAGTCTCTTTTCTTGAGCCAGTTCTCGCTTTCGAGGCGGAGTAGGACATCTAGCTTGGCGTGGAAGTTTCCCTCTTTCAATCCCTGCCATTCGCTCGTGTTTACCCCAAACTTCTCGACGAGAAATCCGGGATTGAGTTCCAAGAATTGGGAGAACAGATGTCGCCCGGCTAATTGTACCGAGCATTGATGCACCAGTTGGAAGCGATCGGTGTCGGCCTCCCAGATGGAGATATCCGAGGTTCCTCCCCCCATGTCGATACAGGTGCTATTGACGAGGTTGTGACCCTCCTGATCGGCGAAATACTGGGCCGTTGCCACACTTTCCGTGCGGAAATAGGTGAGATTATCCTGTTGCGGGCAAATTTGGCTGATCCCGGTTTTTGCCTGCAACTCTTCGGTTAAATCCTGCCAGTTGCGTGCGTAGCGGATTCTATCGGCGCGGGAGAAAGCGGAAGGATAGGAGAGAGACCACTGGATTTGTTGGATGCCGTTTTTGGCTGCGAGGGCTGTGACATGAAGGGCTAAATGCTTGAGAAAAAGCCGATTGATGGTGATATTCGTCCATTTGAGATCGGTTTCGATCCAGCCCTCTTGGGGGTTAAATCTCGCGCGATCGGGAATATAGATCCGACCGTCGTAGATCGGGCGTTCTTTCGCTACGTTATTCGCCTTTCGGGTGGTTAACACGCTACTGAGGGGTAACGGTTTCTCTGGGGGAATGAAGTTTTCGGGAACGAAATACTCGAACAGGGTGGGCAGTCGAGTATCGGACAGTACCTCCGTCACTTTGAGATGCAGACTTTCTAAGGGAAGCGGTTCGGTTATTCCTCGGCGATTGACGTAGATATTGGTAAAAGATGTCCCAAAATCGACCCCCACTTTCCAGGAACCCTCCAGAGCGATCGATGCCGGCGTTTTCAGCAGGATTAGGCCGAGGAAGTTTTTCGATCGATCCCGACATTCGATACAGGAGGGATACTCCTCTAGTCGGGTGAGTTGATAGGAACCCTTGCCATCTTGGAAAATATGCGGTTCTTTGGCGCCGGGCAAATTCACCTGAAAAGTGCGATCAAGCGGATTCGAGGAACCGAGAAATTCCAGATCGTAGTAAAAGGCGTAATATTCCTTCCAACCCTGGGCCCGGAAGTTCGGCCAGATCTCTAAAACCGGAA
The DNA here is from genome assembly GCF_028329095.1 of Microcystis sp. CS-574. NCBI lineage: Bacteria > Bacillati > Cyanobacteriota > Cyanophyceae > Chroococcales > Microcystaceae > Microcystis > Microcystis sp. CS-574. The sequence goes on along the minus strand of NZ_JAQMSY010000216.1, from coordinate 23,709 downwards.
CTTGGGTCAGGGCGTTGTCTTCCTTGATGGGATAGTCTTTAAACACCCGATAATTCTGGGGATTTCTCTCGTCATTGTTCATGCCCGATAGGGGCAGGTCTAGGGATACCCGCAGAACTGGCCCCTCACTCCCGTTGAGCGTACTGAACTGGAGCTTCCGCAGTAACTCTTCGGGGGTAAAGTAGTCCAGGAGGATCGGGTTGAGGGGCAGGAGAGGGGTGATTTCCTGTCCTTTGAACACGATCGACGGAGTGTTATCCGGCAAAAACCCCCCTGGTAGGGCATCTTCCACATCGATAAAGTGAAATTCCGGGGTAAATAGATCCTTGGACTCGATCCACCGGATATCTTTCCAGAGGATTTTCCCAGTCTGTAAATCCTTGAGGATAGATGGAGAGGCGAGGGTTTGATCCTGATAGATCCAGATATCTTGGGGCGATCGATCCCACGAGCGAGCGATTTCTGGATCGATAATCAGGAGAGGGGGAACGAGGCCGCGCTTATTCTCGCTGGCCACGACCCGCACGCAGGATTCTTTCGGTTCGGCTTTGACGGGACGATTGAGGGCGTTTAAAAGGCCTCGATTGAGAGGAACGCCGAAAAATTGGGGATTATTACTTAAACTCAGCCGTTGTTCCGGTTGCCCCCCCAAGCTATTCTGAAATTCCGCTAACAGACCCCGCATGGTATTCTGGGCGATCGCGTCCCCAGTATAGCGATTTAACTCGTTATTGAGGTTCTCCAGCCAACGCCAGAGCAATGCTTTTTCACTGGCATTGAGATAACCTTGCGGCGCTTCCAAACAACGGGTCTGCCGATTCCACCAGGGCAGATTTTCCCACTTGCCGGCTTCGGAGGGAACGACGATCGTACTGGGGGAGGACATTCCCACCGATTTCCCATCCCATAAAAAGACGTAGACATCTTCCCACGGGTTTTTTGCCTCTAGAAGATAAAGGGCTTTACTGGGGGGATTGGGGCGCAGTTCGTAGAGGGCACGGGCGAAGGGATCTTGATGGCGGAGTTGGCCCAGTTCTAGCAGTTGTGCCGAGAGGGGAAAACGCCGCGTTTCCGCAAGGGCCAAGGCCGCTAACATTCCTTGCCACTGGTCGATCATCTGCCGATGGATGGGATAGGCCTTGTTGTGAAGAGCCATTTGCATCGACAGGGGACGGGCCCAGATGGTGGGGACGGAACTGACACTTTTTACCTGGCCGGGGGATTTGTAATCGAGACTGGAGGCCACATCGCCAAAGGTTTTAAAGTCTTGCGCGTCCCATTTTCCCGCTTGATCGGAGGGACGGACATCGCTATCGGATTTTAATTTCGGCAGTAATAAAAACATAGACTAAAGGCTATTGCTTACAAAAGGTGTATAGGGCTTTGGCTAATGCGGCGATCCCAGGCTCCGCGGAGTTGTCGGGTTTATAGCTCTGTAGGCTTTGCATCAGAGAGGTGATCGTGTCTCTCGATTTGGTTTTATTGTCGAGAGGGCGATCGAGTACCAGTTCTGCTAACTGTTCTCGTCGGAGGGACTTTTCTGGATCACCCATCGCTTGGGTGTTAAAGAGTTGGATCTGTTCTCCCTCGATCTGGTGCAGGCGGTACAACCAAGTCAGATAATCCCGACACCAGGCGCTAATCGTCTTCAGTGCTTCCTGTTGTTGGGGATCACCTAACCGCGTCATCCCGTCTGCCGAGCCTTTATGGGGAAAGAAAGGGCGCGACCAGGGTGTAAGTACCAGGCGATCATCTTTTCTTTTGAGGATGCCGTTGAGTTCGGGTTCAAACTCGGACAGCCAACTGTAGGCGAATCGAGTCCCGTTGACGAGCGCGGGTTGGATTTCCGCTCGATCCGGCAGATCGTCCCAAATCAGCCGACCGATTTGCTCCCGGCCTATTAAAACGACTTTTTCCCCTATTTCGGCGGTATGAAGGAAAAAATACCGCGCGGCGAGGGCGCTATAGAGTTCTAGGAAGTGGGGATCATTGCGCTGGCTATTTTTGCCGACGCTAAATTCCACTTTCGAGAAGTTTTCATTTCCCAGCAGAAAAACCGTATCGAAGGTCTCTCGCGCTTGGGTCACATAATAGCGTAGGGCGGCTTCGGTGTTCAGTAAAAATTGTTCGGAACGAGCGAAAATCCCGTCCGGATCTTCTCCTGGCGGCGGGGTGAACCCGAAATAGGGCAACAGGAACAGACAACCGATCTTGACTCGATCTTTGACCCCGATATTTTTCAGTTTATTGGCCAGTAAACGGGCGATCGTCGGTAGTCCAGAGGCTCCAGTTCCCCCAAACATCGACCCGCAGAGAAACACTTTCGGGGCTTTTCCTGCGCCTGTGTCTGCTTGTATTTGTTTGATCAGCGCTCCCCAGGGTTCTTGATCCAATCGTTCGAGATCCACTTGGCTCATCACCGCCGAACCGATCGCCGGACGACCGCGGAAACCCACGTCTAGCGAGACTTCCTGTTCGTCTTTCGTGTAGAGAACATCGAATAGATTACCGAGAGCGGGTTGATTTTGTTTGAGCGTGTTGTAGTTGAAAAAGGCTTTCAATTCTTTACTGGAATTAACCCCGCCAAAGGGCGACCAGAGATCGAAGGATTCGATCTTAGTTTTCATCCAGGGATGGAGTTGGCTATTATCTTGGTTCTCTTTGCCGACGATCAACTCCTGACATCGGCTGTAGATACTGAGCGCGTTTCTCGATCGCTCTAGATTCCCGTTGGTTTCGTCCGCATCGATAAAGAGAACTTTTAACGGTTGTTCGGTAAACAGTCCCACCGAGGCGAGTTTCGTGATTGCCTCGATACATTTCGCCCCCGTTCCCCCGATGCCGATCACATACATGGCCATACTGAATTGCCTCCTTTTTTTCTTAAAATCGATCGATGATATCCCGCAGTTGATGGGATAGGGGTGGTGTGTAGATCAACAGGCCCGGGGTGCTACTGGCAGTCGGTAGCCAAAACAGGATGAGGATATCCAATACAAAAAAGAGGGCGAGGAGTAAACGCAGTTCTTCGATCGGATTGAAAAACCCGATGGCGAGACCGATACTCAGAATAGGAACGATTCCGAGAAGCCACCACCACAAGCTCCAAGCTCTGAGTTCATCCGGTCGTCTAGCGGCCGATTTCGCCGTCATCACGCACCAGAGAATTGTGCAAGCGATCGACAATCCGAAAACCACCCCCGCCGCCACCATATACGCCCCACTCGCCCAACTCGCTAGGGCCGCTCCCGGATCTTGAACGCTGGGCGACCAAATCGCTCCCGTTCTAAAGATAAAGGGTTGAATCAAGAACATAAGGATCGCGCCCACAACGATAATAGCGATCACACGAATTATTTCACCAGGTTTCATAGTTATCTCTATCTAATGGGATTATTTCCGTACATATTTACTACAGGTTTTAGCCACTTCTGACTCTGAGCGGCTAGGATTAGAATGGTAGTCAACGAGCCAGTCACAACCACTTTTTAATAATTCGTGTAAGGGTTGCACTGAAAATACTTCAATTTTACCCTTATCCCCCTCGACGACAACAGATCTTCCATCGGGACTGAAACTAAATTTATTAACCTTAACAAAATCGCTGGTGAATTCAGCGATTTTTTGCCGCTTAGAATAATCCCATATCTTAATAACTCGATCATCACCCACCGTAGCTAAGTACGAGCGAGCCGAACTCAGCCAGCTTGATGGATTCTCGTTAAATTGACCAAAGCCGATATCTATAATACCTTTTTCGTATTCAGTATCGAGCGGCTCAATGCTTCGACCAGATCGATCAAATAAGTAAATCTTACTCTTTTCGGTTGCCGCTATGGCGATATCCCCGTTCTCATTGATATCCAAACCGCTAACACCTCCCGAGTAGTCATAGTTATGCGCTTCCAATGGCACTTCTTTCGGATCATTCTCAGATATATTCCAGAGCTTTACACTGTCACTTCCTACAGAAACAAACTGTTGACCATCTGGACTGAAGCTCATGAACTTTACTTCTCCCCCATTAGGATTAGGCATCGGTTCGCCTTCAGTGGGCTTTTTTTTATAATTCCAAAACATTACCGCACCTTGTTTATTACCTGTAGCAATAATCTTTTTAGAAGGATGAATGGCAATACTTGTAATATTATCCTGTCCAGTAGATATCGAGATGGGATTTTGTACTACTCCTTCTAAATTCAAGAAATCAATAACTCCATCTTTATTGACAGAAACAATTTGCCGATCGCTTTCTGGTGTAAAACCAATTGCTATAGATGGGGATACTTTCTCCTCATCTTTGAAGGGAATTTCCCTTCCTTTGATAGACCATAATTGAACGTTGCCCTTTTCGTCTAAAGTAACAATGGATAGTGTCTTAGGATCATTTGAATTATTGTCAGAACGCAAGGTTAAGTTTTTAAGCGATACCCCCCCAGTTGAGAAAGGTGTAGATTTTGAAGAAAAATCCCATAGACGAGCTTGATTTTCTTGGGCGACTGTAATTAGTTTATTAGTTTTAAGATTAAAACTGGCGTTTTCAATTTCCTTGTCTTTAGCTTTTTGCTTTGAGGCATAACCTTTTAAAGCAATTTCTTTGAATATTTCTGGTTGTGATTCATTTTTCAAATTAATTCCAAGAAGTTTGAGTAAATCTTTATTTTCATAAACAGCAAATAAGTTGTCTTCAAAAAAATCAACCTTCGTGTATGGATTCTTGTCAGGTTCTTTGTAAATATCCCAACCGTTTAGGTAATTAAGAGAGTTATTTTCTTGCCAGTTCCAAAGCGTAATTTTTCCATTTTTTTCTGCTGTAGCGAGCTTGGTACCCTTTGAATTAAAGCTGATGTCAAAAGGAACTCTTTGTCCGAGTTCTTTTAATATAAGACTTTTTCCTTCTAAAGTTTTTAGCTCTATCGATCCTTTTGTTCCTGCAATCGCAATCGCAATTGTTTGATCTCGTAAATTTAAACTATATACATTCCCATTAGTATCGAAATCTTGTTCTTTATTGCCTGTTTCCAAGTTCCATAGGCACACTTTATCACCACCACCAGTAACTAGGTACTTACCATCTTCAGAGAAACTAAGACTACGGATGCCCTGAGTATCTCGATGACATTTTTTAGTTAGGTCGGAAATCAATGTCAAGTCAGGAATTTGCAAGATTTTTACAGATCCGTTTTCTCCACCAACTGCTAGTTGTTTTCCATCAGGATTAAATTCTAGACTTATAATTTCTTTTGAATTATTATAGTCTCCTCTAAATTTTCCCGATAATTCCCAGAGTCGAATTTTATTATCCTTTCCACCAGTAGCAATTAAATCACCCACTGGACTAAAACTGACCGCTTTCATTAGGTCTTGAATATTCGGATCGGGGGTAATTCGGTTTTTTTCATGAATTTGAGTAACGATAGTTTGTAGGGCTAATAGAGGAGAGGATGGCAGATTTTCTCTAAGTAGGGGTATGTTATTAAATCGGCTATTATAAATTTGATCCCCTGATGTTATTGCCTTTTCTAAGGCTTCTATTTCTTGATTTTCAAAATTCTTTAAAGCTTCCATTCCTGCATTTTGCATTTGATTTACATAGATGTAGAAAGTTAATCCAATAAAAAAAATCAATCCTATAGCCACAAATCCTGCAAAAGATAGCATTCTTCTCCTATTCCAAAAAAATAGAAAATTTCTAATTCTTTCACGCCAACTTTCTGGTATTCTGGGTACTACACGTGATAATAAAAAACCGCAAATGCTTGACCAGCGACTCTCGAAAAAAGACAAGACTAATATCGCAAAATCAGCCAATATTTTCAGCCATGATTCAGGCGAATTTTGGGATTCAGGCGAATTTTGGGGTTCAGTCTGATTCGGGGGTTCAGTCGAATTTTGGGATTCAGTCTGATTCGGGGGTTCAGTCAGATTCGGTTTTTCAGGCAGATTTGGGGCAGAGGCGATAAAGTCTTGAAGAAAGATTTCGTAGATTCGATTGTGAATCTTTATCTCATTATTTTCTCTGACCAATAGACCTAAATTAATTAGTTCTTGTTGTTCTGGAGTCCGACGATAAGTGTCTCTGCCTCCTCTTTGTAAAATTTCCTGACAGATATTGACGTACTGACCGTTTCTATTTAGCATCTCACGAATATTGCTCAGATGCCCCGAAATTTTTTGTCCTCCTAATATACGTTTTGTGGCAATATTTTCAATACAGCTTTGCGCTGTGTCTTCCGAAATACTAGGTAATGTAAAATTATCAGTCTTAAAAAATAATTTTAAAAATTCATGAGTCAGTAGTGGTTGTCCATGCGTCCAATCCAGTATTTTTTGGAGTGCTGTTTCCAAATTTTTCAGTTTCTTAACTTTGTCTGAATAATGTGCCAATCCCTGCCCTTGTCTTAAGTCCTCAAGTGTAAAATCGCCGATACTTATCTGGGTGGATGGGTTGAAAATAAGTTCATATTGGCGATTATCATTTAAGGTGAGAGACTTCTTCTCGCCAAAGAATGCAAAGGTGATTTTCTGAAAGTTCCGATAGTTTTGGTTTTTAGCACGTTTGGGATCACGTTGCTCGTAGCAATGGAGTAGTGTTTGTAAAAAGTGCTGGGAAAATGTGGGAAAATAAGATCTTTCATTCAAAAGAAACTCTAGTTCATCGATAAAAATAACAATTTTGTCATCTTGAACTTTTTCTAATAAAATGTTTTCGATAAAATATATTAAAAGCTCCGCACCAGGTTGCAAAGAAGAATGTCTAAAGGCTTGATAATCTGTATCTTGCAATAAACAATCACCATTCTGGGTCGTGAACTGTGTCGCTAGATCGTGAATGAATTCCCAATATAACTCTGTAGAAATGCTAGTTCTAGGGTTATCTTGCTGATTTCTGGACATCCGAAGACTTACGCACTTAACTCCATCATTTTTAAGACGCGAGCGCGTTCTTTCTAGTAAAAAACTTTTTCCAGTTTTTGGAGGACTTAAAACAAGACAATCATCTCCATGCGATAACCTATCATAGAGATCTCGATCTGCTGGCCGCTCTATATACATATCCGTTATCTTTCCCCTTCAACCAATCTATCTCGAAATTAACTGCACACCTATACTTGACATATTATAGTGCTATTATTACAACACGGGGGATTGTAAAAAAAGTTAACTCCTTCTCATCCTGCCAATTTCGTCGAATCCGTCCTAGGATAGGAGAGAAGGTAGCAGTAGTTCACGAGGAGATCGAATGGTGCGCGCTCGATGGTTAGTAATAACAATAGTCACTTGTTTAGGAATTGTATCTTGCAATACAGCAGAAAAGCCTTTTTCGTGCATACCTACCCCGATCGAAAAGACGGATACTCGCTCAACCCCTCTAGGCATCTCGATTCAAGTGGATGGATCTAGCTCAATGTTGGGCTACGTTAGCGATGCTGGTAGCCTCTATGTGCAAACCCTAAAACTGCTCGACGAGACCCTATCTTTAGTCAGTAAAACTCCTGTTCAATACTATCGTTCGGGAAATGCGCTCACCCGTAGTGATTTTAGAAAAGCCCAACTTCCCACCTTTTATAATGGTACAGATTTTCCCGATGTTTCCGCTCCTATTCAAAATCTAATTGTCGAACCAGGGACAAAAAATTCCCTACAGGTTATCGTTACTGATCTCGATCAAGCATCGGGAGATGTGACACTTCTCACGAGAAAAATTCAAGAAACTTATTTAAACTCAAAGCATCCTGAATACGCCGTAGCGATTTGGGCGATTCAAAGCGAATTTGAAGGAACCGTCTATGTGCAAGAGCAAAACAGGATCAAAAAATTTCCCTTTCCCAACGAGAAATCTAGCAATAAATTTCGTCCATTTTATGTAGTTTTTATTGGTCGTCACAACGACATAACTCAATATTTTGCCAGCTTAAAAGAACGCCAAGAGAACATTTTAGCCAATAGCAAAATTGCTATTTTTTCACCCAATCATCTTGTAAAGGAACCATTTTTGTTAGATCGAGAAATTGAAGAAAAACCCGCCGAAGAAAAAGCAGTTTTAGGAGAATGGAATCTATCATTAAATGGCTTTAGAGTTCAAGCTAAAGACCAGAATAATCAACTCTGGAAAATACCGCAAACTTCTACAGATGCGATTGAGATTTCCGATAGTGTTTCCCTTGATACGAGCGAGCATACGGTGGCGATCGATGTCCGTTCGATCGAACCCTTACAAAGCATCGAGGTTCCCAATAAATTCTCGAACACATTTCAAAACTCAAAAGAAGTTTTAAAAGATGATTCCAATTTACAAAAAGCGATCAAGATATCCAAATGGAATCTCGATTCCCCAGCAGGACAAGCTCCCCGAAAGCTAAATTTTGTCACCACGATCCACCCCGATAAGTTTCCCGAACCAGGAATTTACCTCTTCATGATCGATCTCGTCGCCAAGAATCTACAGGAACAACCTTGGTGGGAAGAGTGGAACTGGCAAATCGGCCGGGATAATCAACAAGATGGCTCGAAAACGAATAATTTACTCCCTTTTCTTCGAGGCCTAAAAACGATCACGGCCAACCTCATGGCCGAAAATCCCCCGAAAATCGGCCGATTCTGTTACGCGATCGAGAAAAATTAGGGTTTCATCACCAGGCCCTAGTAGTCGGTAAAGTTGAAATTGACGGATACAAGTGGGTTAATTTGCTTATTTTACTCCTCCCATTATCCATAATTATTGCTTTGACAGACCTCTAGGGCCGTAGAAGATGCCGTTCGTAAACGCAAAATGACCAGACCAAAACCCATCAAAGCGATCGAGGCACGCATCCAAGACAGATAGGTGCGTTCGTTGGCCGAATGATCTCGCCAGTAATCGGGGTTAAATTTCTGCTTTGTCTTTCGGGATTTAAACAGCATAGAGGAGTTCCTCGCAGTGAAGTTCAATAAAATCAAGTATTCTTTCTTATGGTTTTAATAAATTGTTTTTATCATCTAGTTTTTCGCTTATCTTTAACCAATTCAAGGGACTTAAGCAGATTATCATCCATAAATAGGGGAAGTTTACCGTCCCATCTTTCGATCGCTTTGTTCTGTAAAACTTCTGGACTTAAGGAATCTTGGAGAATGCGATGAGCTTCCGCCTCTCCTTTAGCCAGATTGATTTTCACTTCCGATTCTTTCAGAGCTTTCAGCACCATAAAACCGGCTTTTTTGGCTTCCTGTTCGGCAATTTGTTTGGCTTCCACCGCATCGGTAAAGCGATCGGAAAAATTGACATGAACCAAAGAAATATCATCGACACCGATATGATAATTTTTCAGTCTTTCGCTCAAACGAATATCTACTTCTCCTTTCACCTCCTCCCGTTTAGTAATTAATTCTTCGGCGGTATATTTAGCCATAACTGCCTTAAGAATTTCCTCCACTGCTGGATCGATCACTCGTTCGATGACAGCCGCTTCATCGCCAATTTGTTGAAAAATAGTATTAACTTCTGATGCTAAAATATGCCAATTCAGGGCTACATCTGTAAATACTTCCTGTAGGTCTTTGGAGGAAGCTTCGGCCGCTATCTGTTGTTTTTGGATTCTCACACTTAGTTTTTTTACCGTGTTAACAACGGGAATAATCCCGTGAATACCCTCATTAAGTATTTTCTCCTGTACTTGACCAAAAACCATTAAAACCCCTCTTTCTCCCGCATTGACAATCACGAAAGGATTAAAAATAATCGCCAAAATTAATAACAAAAAAAAGAGATTACTTGGTCTAGCTAAAAGGCGAATTTTGAGCATCTTAATTGAGAATAGAGATAGTTTATAGATAGATTTGCAAACAAATAAAATGGCTGATTTTATCTATTTTAATAATTCTAGCAACTAGAAAATGAAAGTAAGCTTGTTCTATATTATTTAAATGAATTCAGATTTATTCTCTTTATTTATTTCCATTATGGCTGGCAAAATATCGAGAAATACTTGTCTATTTGTAGTTATCATATTCGGCGATTAAATGTTTTATTAGTCATGAATTGCGATGATTATTTCGTTAGTTTTAGTCAGAAAGTGGCTCTCTTAGGTTTGGTGAGTAAAATGTATTTTAAGATACAGTCTTGTGGGCAAGTGAGTGAAACGAACCACAGAGACACAAAGGAGACAAAGACCGATCACTGCTATATAAGTTAAACTTATCACACAAAGAATAAGAGAGTCATAAAGTTGACCAAAAAAGCATTTATTTATCCAAGAAAGCGATCAAGATTATCCAGAAGCAATTATCACAAAATTCACTTTGTCTTAAATGATACATTCTCATTCCACCAGTCTAGCTGGTACTTTCTTGTGTAGCAATTACCCTAACACAATCTAGTTTCGGCATAAAAGATATTCTGTATACAGGATATCTCGATAAATTGACTGGCAGGCAGAAGGCAGAAATGGCTATGATAGAAAAATACAGTAAGCGAATAAGCCTACTGTACCCATTCCATCCCCTAATGAGGTAATTTAATCACCCTTTTTCCTCGATCGCACAAATCGAGGAATTTCCCCTTTATTTTCCTCCCCGATCGCCTATGTCTGACCGTTACCGTTTCGAGACGCTGCAAGTACACGCTGGCCAGGAACCTGCCCCCGGAACTAACGCCCGCGCCGTTCCCATCTATCAAACCACCTCCTACGTTTTCAACGATGCCGACCACGGGGCGCGACTGTTTGCCCTAGAAGAGTTCGGTAACATCTACACCAGGATCATGAACCCGACCACCGATGTCTTCGAGAAGCGGATCGCCGCTTTAGAAGGAGGTGCAGCAGCCCTGGCCACCTCTAGCGGTCAGGCGGCGCAATTTCTAGCGATCGCTAATATTGCCGGTGCGGGGGATAATATCGTTTCCACTAGCTACCTCTACGGCGGAACCTATAATCAGTTCAAAGTCTCCTTACCGCGTTTAGGAATAAATGTCAAGTTCGTCGATGGCGATGAGGCCGAGGCTTTTCGAGCGGCGATCGATGATCACACTAAAGCCTTATACGTCGAGACGATCGGCAATCCCCGATTTAATATTCCCGATTTTGCCGCCCTGGCCCATATCGCCCACAAGAACGGCATTCCCCTGATCGTCGATAATACCTTCGGCTGCGGCGGCTATCTCTGTCGCCCGATCGAACAGGGGGCCGATATCGTGGTGCAATCGGCCACCAAATGGATCGGCGGTCACGGCACTTCCATCGGCGGAGTAATCGTCGATTCGGGTAAATTCGACTGGGGAAACGGCAAATTTCCCCAGTTTACCGAACCCGCGCCGGGTTATCACGGGTTGAATTTCTATGAGGTATTCGGACCGTCGGGCCCTTTGGGCAATATCGCCTTTATTATCCGGGCGCGGGTGGAGGGATTGCGGGACTTCGGACCCGCCTTGAGTCCGTTTAACGCATTTTTACTGCTACAGGGATTGGAAACCCTCTCCCTACGGGTCGATCGTCATGTATCCAACGCCTTGGCCTTGGCGAACTGGCTCAAAGAACAGCCACAGGTGCAATGGGTGGACTATCCCGGATTACCGGAACATCCTTACCACGAACGGGCGAAGAAGTACCTAAAACACGGCTTCGGCGGGGTTTTAGCCTTCGGGATTCGGGGCGGTTTCGAGGCCGGGCGGAATTTTATCAACCGGGTGAAACTGGCCAGTCATCTCGCCAATGTGGGCGACGCAAAAACCCTCGTTATCCATCCCGCCTCCACGACTCACCAGCAGTTAAACGAGGAAGAACAGCGATCGGCGGGAGTAACGCCCGAATTAATCCGCGTTTCCGTGGGTTTGGAACATATTGACGATATTATCGAGGATTTCCAGCAAACTTTCCAGAGTTTATAACCAACCACCCTGCCCATGGATCGCCTAGACTTGATCTCCCCGGAAACCCGTTTCTATTCCCCACCGCGTCCTTTTGTTCTCGAATCGGGGGCGGTTCTCGAAAGGGTGCGGATCGCCTATCGAACCTGGGGAATTTTGAATAACAAGCGGGATAACGGGGTTATTGTCTGTCATGCCTTCACGGGATCGGCCGACGTAGAAGCTTGGTGGGAACCTTTGTTAGGAACCGGACGCGTTCTCGATCCGACCCGCGATTTTATTGTCTGTAGCAATATTCTCGGCAGTTGCTACGGGACAACCGGCCCCACTTCGATCGATCCCCGTACCGGTAAACCCTACGGTCCGACTTTCCCGGAGATCACCATTCGGGATCTGGTTCACCTACAACGGCTGTTGGTGGACGCATTGGGGATCGAGTCTTTGCGGTTGGTGATCGGGGGTTCCTTGGGAGGGATGCAGGTTTTGGAATGGGCGCTACTGTACCCAGAGAGGACGCGATCGATCGCTGTGATTGCCGCTTCGGGACGACATTCGGCCTGGTGTATCGCGCTGGGAGAAGCTCAAAGGGGAGCGATCTATGCCGATCCCCATTGGCAAGGGGGAAATTATGCGCTCGATCGCCCTCCGGCCCGGGGTTTATCGGCAGCCCGGATGATGGCGATGACTACCTACCGATCGCACGCCAGTTTTGAGGAACGTTTCGGCCGGGAGTACGGGGAGGGGGGAGAGTTCACGATCGCCCGCTATTTAGAATATCAGGGAAAAAAGTTAGTCGAACGTTTTGACGCTAATGCTTATATCACCTTAAGTAGGGCGATGGATCGTCATGATGTCACCCGGACGGGAAAAAGTTACGAATCGGTTTTACAGTCGATTCAACAACCGACGGCAATCGTGGCGATCGATTCTGATCTTCTTTATCCTCCCGTAGAACAAGAGGAGTTGGCGAAATATATCCCCAATTCTGAATTATTCTGGTTGCGATCGCCGCACGGTCACGACGCATTTTTAATGGATGGCGATATGGATGCGTTGAATGATCTTCTCGTGACTTTTGGGAATGGGTGGGAAATGGGAAATGGTCGCGGGTTGGGGATGGTGGGGTAGAGAGCGCTTGCGGTACTATGGTCTATAGCCGGATAGAGAGCGCACGCATCTATGCAAAAAATTGTCATTAAAAATTTCGGAGCGATCGAGTACGCTGAAATCGAGATCAAAAAGGTTCTAGTTTTAATCGGTGAACAGGCAAGCGGCAAGAGTACGATCGCTAAATTGATTTATTTTTTTAAATCATTAAAAGAAAATCTAAAATCTGAAAGTTTTTTATTCGCCCAAGAAAAAATACCTAAATATACAGATATTGATACTTATTTTAGAGAATTTATAAAAAGAAAATTTTATGATTTTTTTGGTTCTACGCTCAATTTTTTGAATTTTGAGGTTAGATTTTATTATAGTTTTCAAAAAAATAAATATATACAATTGAATCTTGATTTAAATAAAAATTTATGCTTAATATTTAGCGAAAATTTTTTAGATGAACAGTTCAAAAACGGTTTTGCAGATTATATTAATTTGTCCAAAAAAAATATTGATAACTCCGAAAAACCATATATCAAAATAGATAATTTGACCCAGTATAGTTTATCCTATCAATATCTATCAAAGTTATTGAATAATTTATTTGAAAACGAGCAAGAAGATTTACTATTTATAATTGCTGGAAGAAATGCAACGGTAACTTATTCTGACTTATTTGAGAAATATTTATTTGCAAGTATTAAAATTGATTTAAAAGAAAATAGTAAAAAATATTTTGCTAACAAACTGCAAATGATAGATGAATTTTTAATGCTACAATTTATAGAGAAAGTGGAACTTATTAAACAAGTTTTTAGAAAATTTTCTGGCTTTGATGGATTAATTAACTATCAGGCAAATAAAAAAGGAATTGAGTATTTAAGAGTGATAAAAAATAAAATAGATTTAATATTAAAAGGTGAATACTTAATTGGCAATTCTGAAGAAAAGATTATATTTAACAAAAACGAGCGATATTCTATTGATCTTCGTAATGCTTCATCTGGTCAGCAGGAATGTATTAGAATTTTACAGGACATCTTTTTAAATATTATTTATGGTTCGATAATTTTGAGAATTATAGAGGAACCAGAAGCGCATTTATTTCCAGTTGCCCAAAAACATTTAATTGAATTATTAGCGATAATGGTTAATCGGAATGAAGATAATCAATTAATTATCACTACCCACAGTCCTTATATTTTATCAGTTTTTAATAATTTACTATTCGCCAAAAGAGTTGTTGAAAAAAATCCATCGGCACAGTCTGAAGTGTCGGAAATAATACCAGAAGATTACTGGTTGAATGCGGCTGAATTTTCCGCGTACTCTCTAGGAAATCAATCTTTAGATGAGGAGGCTAATTATTGTGAATCTATTTTTGATAGTAACACGGGATTGATCGCTCAGAATTATCTAGATACCGTATCCGAAATGATGGGAGGTGAATTTAACGCTCTATATAATATTCACGCTAGAACCTTCAAAAGAAAATGACAGAGTTTGACGAAATCAAAAGCTATCTATCCCAAAAAATAGACAAACTCGATCAATTTATACAAATCGAGGAGAGAGAGGAGTTTCTAATTATCGACTACAATGGTCAGTCTTTTATCATTATCGATATTCCCGTGAATTCGACTTGTACTATTAACTTGAACGATGAGGACATTTTAATTAACGATTTCGACGACACTAAAACATTCAAGGTTAGCGATAATACAATAATTGGCTTTATCCCTATTGATGGCAGAAAAGGTCTTTTAGGATTTGGAACTTCCCATTGTGATTGTGTATTTTTCGATAAAAGTGATTTCTGCTTTGTCGAATTCAAATTCAATGCAAACAGCCTCAAAAAAGTTACTAAAAATCGTTGTCAAGCGATCAATCAATTAAGCAACACGATCAGTTATTTCGACGCAAGGCTGGACAAAAACTATCTAGACTTGAATCTAGAGGCGTATGTCTGTACACCCGAATTTTATCCTAGAGATGATGCGACTTGGAAATCTCTAGCGATCGAGTTTCTAGAAAATTACGGGATCGCGCTTTTCGAGAGTAATCATAAAATCTGTAAATAATAGCGCATCGGCTTTATATTTTCTGTTGTTTATTGCGACGATTTTTGGTCACGAGATCGGGAAAATGACTTAAATCCTCGATCGAATGCGGTGCGGGATAAATTTCTCCCGGTTCGGCCGTCACCCGATCAAGATAAATTTGAAAGGCCCTCTCGTCCTCTCTATGTTCGAGAATATAGGCTCGCAATTCTTCGCGACTCATCGATTCAAACTCGCGTTTTATCATACATACCTCCAATCGCCATTTTTAAAAATAATAATTTCTTGCTCTTCCCCAGCGAGAAAAAAGATATTTCCCGTTCTTTCGTCAATCCGAACAATATTAACGGGCAAATACATCTTCGTTGCCCAATAACTTAAAATAAAACAGGTTAGCTGTTGCGCGGCAGTAGGAATGGGCTTGTACTCCTCCAGTGTTTCGTTATCCAGTGTAGCGCAGGACCGACGGGGCGATCAATCGCTTGCCCGTTTATATCTGATAATCCATGACGAAAACCACCTTACCACCCCGTGCGTTGGCACTTAAGGCCGCGGTCATCTTCTTGGGGTAGGGTAGATTGAGATTATTCATTAACTGAATAAAATCCTCGCGATTGCGGCCGGCGAAACGGGGATTCCAGCGCTTTTCCTCACCGATCGAGGAGACCGTTCTTCCCAGATAATCGTGACAGGGGTAAACTAGCGTATCGTCGGGGAGGGTGAATAACTTCTCCGTTACCGTCTTGTATAGCACTTCCGGCGAACCGTTCTGAAAATCGGTACGACCGCAACCGCGAATTAAGAGTGCATCCCCCGTTAATAGGCGTTTTTCATCGATGAGATAGGCTATATGACTATCGGTGTGGCCCGGAGTAGCGATCGCTTTTAGCCGCTGACCTGCCACGGTCCAGAGGTCGCCATCGCGTACATAACCATCGATATCGCTCACTTCGGCGTTTTCGGGAACGAGGATCGAACAGTTGGTTAACTCCCGTAAGCGGTGCGCTCCGGTGATATGGTCGGCGTGGACATGGGTTTCCATCGTGTAGCCTAGAGTTAACCCCAACTGCCAAAGAATCTGCCGATCGCGATCAACCTGTTCGAGAACCGGATCGATTAAAATTGCCTCCCCCGTACCCGAATCAGCGATCAGATAGGTGTAGGTACTCGATTCCCTATCAAAAAGCTGGCGAAAAATCGGCGCTGCCGGCCGGAATGCGATCGAGTAGGCCGTGGGGAGAGAAATTCTCTCTTTCAGAGATCGCAACAAATCCCGGGCCAGTTCGGCCGCCTGTAAACGCAGTTCGGGAATGGCGGTGGTTTCCCAGAGATCGCCTTTGCGGGGATTTCCCAAGGTGTACAGCGTGTTCGATGCCGTACCGTCTGGCCTGAGAATCGCCCCGTTGTCCGCAGTTTCGATACCACAATTCAAAGGATGGGGACGGATTAACCCCCGTTGGCGAAGATGAACGACGAGGGGATCGGTTATGGTCCTGTAATCGTTACTCGCGCCGGTACAGTTAATAATTCGATCGACGGTTAGGTTTAACAGGTTTCCCGTTCCCCGTTGACGGATAGTAACCTCTACACAGCCGTTTTTATCCTCGGCAGTTTCAATTCTTCCCCCATGATAGGTTAATTGTCCCGATTCTACAGCCTCATCGAGGATACTGGCGATCTCGTCGGCGAGGCGATGGCGAAGAACCTCCCAATAGGCTTTCAGGTGGCGTAGAAATCTGGCGCGTTCCCCTATCGGCAGACAATGCCATAGACCTTGAGATATCGGACGTAAGGCGTTTAAAACGGCCCGCCAGTCGTGACCTTGACTCTCGGCGGTTTTTACCTCGGCGCGAATTCGCCCTAGGAGTCCCCGGGTGGTCTGGGGCGCGGTTTCGAGGGTGAGGAACGGGGGATAGGGATCGGTGGGTCGGTGCGATCGAGGGATCAGGCCATGACGGGAAACTGCGTGGATTTTGCCCGTGAATCCCCTTTGTGCCAGGGAAACCACCATATCCACCATCGTTAACCCCGTACCGACGAGCAGAATCGTCCCATCGGGTTTTAGCTCGGGGAGTGTGTCCGTCTCCCAAGCGTCGCGGAGATAGAGGGAATTGAGAGACGCGAGGGGTTGGGGAACCGTTGCGGGAAAATTGCCCAGCGCCAGAACTACTTTAGCGGCGCTGATTTTCTTGCCCCCTTTGAGGGTAATCGTTGCCTTTTCCCCGTCGAGTACCAGATCGATCGCCGCATCGGTAAATGTCTCCAGACGGTGATCGGCAATGGCGTTGTTCCGCGCTTCTTCTAGGATCGATCGGATGTATTTGCCGTACACTAGACGCGGTACGAAGCTGGCCGGCTCGATCGATCGATAGCCGTTATCCGCTAACCAGTGGAGGAAATGTTCGGGATCGTCCTCGAAGGCGCTCATTTTGCCCGCAGGAATATTGAGCAGGTGGCCGCTGTCTCGCGTTCCGTAGGCGATCCCCGTACCGAGGGGTTTTCGGCGCTCGATCAGGGCGATCGATAATGGAGTCCCTGTGTCGCGTAACAGGTTCGCTGTCACGAGGGAACCACTAAATCCTCCCCCGATAATGGCGATGTCGAAAGTTGCAGAAAATTGATTCCGGTCAATGTAGCTCATAGATAACTATCGGGGAGGGAATTAGGGGTATGGTAAGGGTTAAAGAGTTAGTATTACTTGGTCTAAGTAAGTAGTTATAATTAAATTGAAGATAGATTTTGTCTCTGATCCCCCCTGCCCCCCTTGATAAGGGGGGTGTCTGACAACTTTTAACACCTACCTACTTAGCTGAAAGATAATTTTTAGGCATTCTTGGTTAATAGGTTAAAAATAAACGATAGGATCGGCTGTCAACTAATATATAAATCCCTAGAAAAATATAGATAAAAGGACTAATTTTATGTCCGTAGTTTGTAACCACTTTAGCTATCCTGGGATGGGTAATCAAAAAATAGGCTAGGGCGCACCAAATCCCCATCATGAGATAAAAAATTATCATGATAATTAAGACGTGCATCGGGGAATTATTGGCAAAAAGAGAGGTATAGATACCAATATTATCACCGCCATTAGCCACGGTCACGGCAGCAACGTAATAGGTTTGGGAGGGAAAACGAGGAAAAAAGGAGCGATTTTTAGAATAATTAACATCTTCTCTTACTTCTTGAATATAATCCTCATTTTCCCTTGACAAAAGTTGTTTAATGCCGATAATTAGAGGGATAAATCCTAATAGACCAATCCATTCTTTAGAAACCAGTAACCCAAATAGTAAACCGAGGGAACTAGCTAGGAGAATCAGGGTAAAACCGAGGTATTGACCAATAATCAGGTGTCGAGGTCGAAAATTAGCATTAAGTCGCGAGAAAAACAACATTAGCACCATCAGATCATCAAGATTTGTGGCTACAAAACTCGTCATGCTAGTAATTAAAAGGGCTACTAACCAATTCATAGATTGAAAAAAGGGATAATCCTTCCCATTCTAAATCTCGTAGTGCCAGATGTCCTCCTCTCGTAAAAGAAGACGATGGACAGGAAGACGTTCCACGGCCCCTTGTTGTTCAAGATGATTAAGTGCGCGGGTAATTGTGACTCTAGTGGTTCCTAATAAGTCAGCGATATCCTGATGAGTTAGACGCACATCAATTAATTGTCCGGTACCGGTTTGTTTACCAAATTGATTGCCTAACCATGACAGTAATTTCAAGACCATAACATCAGTACGTTTGTAGCTACGAATAATACTTAGTTCTTGTGCTTGCTGAAGATGAGACAGCAGAATTTCTGCCATTTGATAACTCTCAACTGTGGAAAAGGAAACTGCTTGTACAGGAGTGATGCACTCAACTTGATAGGGATTGACTCTCTCTAGGGTTTTGCCAACAAAATTGCCAGGTCCCCACAATCCCAAGACGATCAGGGTTCCATCTTCTAACCAGGTGGAGGTTTTCACGACTCCACTCTCGATTTTCCAGAAATTAGGGTTTCTAAGGGGCAAAATCGCCCGATTATCAAAGTGCCAGCGATGGGGGGTTGATGGTTGATAGGTAAGCGTCATGATTGGTAAGTAGTCGTGCAAAATTAATTTTGTAGTCGAGACTCCGAGACAGGAGACGGGAGACAGCTATTAGGGATCGGATTTGATAATTTTGGGGTAAAAACGATAATTACCCCAAAAAAGACTGATTTTATGCCCTTGCAAGCCCTATTTATTTCGGGGTGCTAGTCTTCTCCAGTTCCGTGGTGGCCGAGGAGATCAGTTCTTGCCAAGCTCGATCGCTTTCCTGTAGAGTCTGTTTAACCGCGTCGATGGTCTTTTCTACGCGAGTTTTCAGGAAAGGGGAAGCACTGTCTTTGAGTCGTTCGGTGTCGTCGGCTAAGATATCGATCGTCTCGGAGGTATTAACGAGGCTATTTTCTAGGGTAATAAGGTTGTTTTGCAGGGTTTCACTGAGTTTAGCGCCGGATTTGGTCAATTTTTTCGTCAATTTACTCACTTTTTCCCCTAGATCGTCAATATTATCCGCTAAGTCCTCTAGGTTGTCCTGTTGAGCTTCGATAATCTTCTTGTCGAGAGAAGGAGCGGCTAGTTGAGCCTTTAGGTCATCGATAGCCGATTTTGTCGCTTGGATGGCTTTTTCATAGGCAATTTGGGCATCTTCGAGAATTTTTGGGCTAGAAACCTCATTTTTTTTCTTGACTGGTTCCACCACAGTGCCACCCGTTGCTGTTGCACGGTCGATGACGGCCAACGGTTCGGGGAGTAGCGGCAAGGCGATCGCATTTCCTCTCCCGCCTAGGAGCAAAGTGACAGTTAAGAGGAAAATCAGCAGCTGGAAAACTTGATTTTTGAGGCTTTTAAAGCTCTTATTTCGGTTGATCATAGTTGGATTTTCTCCTGTTTAGAAAAATTAGTTACTCTATCTAAATGTTATCATACAAAATACTTGTATGTTATTTATATACAGAAAATTTTATAAAAAATTTATTATATTTTTTAAACGATAAATTTCAGATAAAATATAAACTTTTTGAGCCAAAAGCCATTACAGAAAAGCTTTTGCTCTTTTAATAAAAAATTAATTTTTATCGCTTTTTTTATTAATGAGACGCTGAATTATCCGATGAGTCTATTTCTTGATTGATCCGAGATATTTTCTTCCGACCTTTAATATATTTGGCTAAGGGTTGTTTTTTCTTCAGTCGTTTAATGCCACTGAGGGTGGAGAGAGTGAAAAAAGTTCCCACCAGAACCATCTGCCATAAACCGCAACCAGAAGCCGCGCCTAATCCTGCCGCTAACCAGATAGTCGCCGCCGAAGTCAAACCTTTCACTTGTACCTTATTTAGTTCCCGATGGGATTGTTGTAGGATGATGCCCGCCCCTAAAAAACCGACACCAGAAGCGACCCCTTGAATAGTGCGACTGAGAGCATTAGAAGAGGCATAACCCACATCTCCTTCCGCTTGTAGGGGAATCATCACGAACATGGCAGCCCCGAGACTAACGATGATAAAAGTTCTCAATCCAGCCGGACGACCGCCTCGCTGTCGGTTATAACCAATCAGACAGCCGACGGCCATAGCCATACTCAGCCGAAAAATAATCGTTTGCCAATCTTCCGAGTCAAAAAACATTGTTTAACCCATCAAATGAGATAAAAACTTCGCCTAACCAATCAAGTCCTTTTCCAGATGCCGCTTTAAATCGTTCCTATTCTCGATCCCAATCAATAATCCTAGTAAAGCCGGTGTTACAGGTGGAAGTGGAATAAATGGGAACCGTTACCCCACCATGGCTAGAGTCTGGTTCTTGCCCCCCATGAATTGCCCTCGTTGCAAATTCCATCGATTTATTGTCCTATTAGTCGATATCTTCGAGGTCTTTAAACAGGGCCGTGCTGAGGTAACGTTCCCCGAAACTAGGCTGAATCATGACGATTAATTTATCTTCGTTTTCGGGTCTTTTGCCCACTTGAATCGCCGCCCATAAAGCCGCCCCGGCCGAGATGCCCGATAGTAGTCCCTCCTGACGAGCTAACCGTCGCGCATAGGCGAAAGCCTCTGTATCATCGACGATAATCACCTCATCGATTAATTCTGGTCGGAAAATTGCCGGGATAAAACCGGCCCCGATGCCTTGGATTTTGTGCGGCCCCGGTGGTCCTCCCGATAAGACGGGACTATTAGAGGGTTCAACTGCGATCGCTTGAAATTGGGGACGACGGGGTTTAATGGTTTCGGCAATACCGGTAATGGTTCCCCCGGTTCCCACGCCACCGATAACGATATCTACCAGGCCGTCGGTATCGGCCCAGATTTCTTCGGCGGTGGTTTCTCGGTGAATTTTCGGGTTAGCCGGGTTGCGGAACTGTTGCAAACTATAGGCGTTGGGGGTGTTTTCGACTATTTCCTCGGCCCGGGCGATCGCTCCTTTCATGCCCTGGCTACCCGGGGTTAATTCTAATTGCGCCCCGTAAGCTTTTAACATTGCCCGTCGTTCTAAACTCATGGTTTCGGGCATAGTCAGGACTAAGCGATAGCCTTTGGCCGCCGCCACCATGGCCAAGGCGATGCCGGTATTGCCGGAAGTGGGTTCCACCAGAATTGTTTTATCGGGGTGAATTAGTCCGGCGGCTTCCGCGTCCTCCACCATACTGACCCCGATGCGATCTTTAACCGAGGCGGCGGGGTTCATACTTTCCAGTTTGACGACGATGCGGGCTTTTACTCCCTCTGCTACTGGGATTCGATTCAGTTGGACTAGGGGAGTCCTTCCTACCAATTGGGTGATGTCTCTTGCGATCGGCATAATCCCACTTGCTTTATACTTGTTGGCTATTTTTGATTATATATGTATTTTAAATGTTTTACAATTCTTTTTAGGTCGGAGTACACTGCGAAATGCTGGTGTTGGCACCTCTGACAACGTCGGCGGGGATTATCCCTGTCGATTTTTTTGCCTTGCTAGTTTTTTTTGGTATATCGAAGCACAATCGACAAAGTTGTCTTGGGAAATTTCCCTCAATTTAGTTAATTATTATTAGTATATGAAAGCACATTTCTTTAAATAACTTAAAGGAATTATTAGAGAGATGAAAAGAGCGATACTTTTTATTGGTATAGGGTTACACATTTAAGAAAGTTTTCTGAGATTTATCCTAAAAAATTATTTTTTTGCTGTTTTTTTAAGAAACAATTTTTAATAAATAAAGGTAGAAATATGGTCTATAAAATAATTCATGGCAAAAACGAAGTATGTCTGGAAGCGCCTATCAAGGCTAAATTCAATTTTAAAAAATTGTTCCTCGATATACAAAAAAATCTGGCCAAGGGAGAGTAAAACTTTTTTCAAGGACGATAGTATAGTCCCAAGAAAAAAACTCCTAGATACTTTATCGGAAAAAATAAAGAAAAGCCAGAGAAATCAACCTCGATATTTTGCCGAAACCAATCATCATTATAGGAGATGAAAACTATGGTGTTAGATGCCTTTGCCAAAGTCGTTTCTCAGGCCGATACCCGGGGGGAATACCTGAGCGAGAATCAAGTCAATGCCCTAATTGCCTTCGTCAAAGATGGTAATAAACGGGTCGATGTGGTCAATCGTCTTTCCAGTAATTCTTCTGCGATCGTTACCGATGCCGCGCGTAGTTTGTTTTCAGAACAGCCCGTTTTAGTTGCCCCCGGTGGCAACGCCTATACAAACCGTCGTGCGGCCGCCTGCTTGCGGGATTTGGAAATTATCCTGCGCTACGTTACCTATGCCACCTTCACCGGCGATGCCAGCATCCTCGATGATCGCGCCTTGAACGGTCTCCGGGAAACCTACGTCGCCCTGGGAGTTCCGGGAGCTTCTGTTGCGGCCGGAATTCTCAAGCTCAAAGACGCTTCCCTTGCCCTAGCGGCCGATCCCAACGGGATCACTCGTGGGGATTGCAGTTCTTTACTAGCAGAAGTCGCTTCTTACTTCGATCGAGCGGCGGCGGCAGTTTCCTGATGCTGTGACTTTCTTATCTCAATCCGATTAAACTTTTGTAGGAGCAATTCCATCGATGACCAAGACACCTTTAACCGAAGCGGTAGCTACTGCCGATTCCCAAGGCCGTTTTCTCAGCAGTGCTGAATTACAAGTAGCGTTCGGTCGTTTCCGTCAGGCCGCCATCACCCTAGAAGCGGTAAAAATCCTCGCCCAAAAGGCCCCCAGTTTAGCCCAAGAAGCAGCCAACGCTGTCTATCAAAAATTTCCCTACACCACCCAACTCCAGGGGCCCAACTATGCCTACGATGAGCGGGGGAAATCCAAGTGCGTTCGCGATATCGGCTACTATATCCGGATTATCACCTATGCCCTCGTGGTGGGGGGTACAGGCCCGATCGATGAATATCTGGTCGCCGGTTTGAGTGAAATTAATAGTGCTTTTGAGCTATCTCCTAGCTGGTATATCGAAGCCTTAAAATACATCAAAACCAATCACGGATTAAGTGGGGATGCTGCTGTAGAAGCTAATTCCTACATTGATTATGTGATCAACGCCCTTAGCTAATTTACGTCAACTTCACATCAAAATAAGCTCAAATCTCCTAAATTCACCTCGGGATGAGCGCCGAGGTTTTTTTGCGTCCGTCTAACTTAGGGCTTGCTGAAAAAGTTTTTCGGTGGTGGCAGGGTGTGGGGTGTGGGG
>NZ_JAQMSY010000215.1:0-15926 GCF_028329095.1 Microcystis sp. CS-574 | reverse complement strand
TATCAATTATTGCCGGCGTAGCAGGAATAGTAAAGGGAGCTAACTGAGTATCTGCCGATAAAAATTCTTGAGCGGGAATCTGAGCTATCGACCTATCGCCGGAAGAATCAATCTCCAGTTTGATGGTGGTGGTGGGAATTTCCCAGGTATCAATTATTGCCGGCGTAGAAAAAGTGGTAAAGGGAGCTAAACGAGTATTTGGTAAGAAAAATTCTTGAGCGGGAATCTGAGTAATGACCTTCGGTGAGGAAGAACTAATAGTTACAGTTGCAGCCGACTCTTGATCCGTTTTGGACTGACGGTGATATTGCCCCTGGGTGAGGAACTGACGCAAATCCGAGTCATCCTCCACTGACGGTTGATCGGACGGATTCAGAGACCGGGTTGAAGGGGAATTTGGAGAATGGGGCAGAGACTGATCCAGGGTTTGACTGTCCAACGGCATTAAATCTGATGCTTTTCCCGAGAGATTCTCCCCAGAAAAAGCTTGAGTTATCAATACCGACTCCGTGGAGGGCTGCTCGGAGCGTTTAGAGAGACTCTCTGAAAGGTTCGGGGAGGAGGAACCAATAGTTACAGTTGCAGCCGACCCTTGATCCGTTTTGGACTGACGGTGATATTGCCCCTGGGTCAGGAACTCAAATAAATCTGACTCATCTTTGGCTGACGGTTGATCGGACGGATTCAGAGACCGGGTTGAAGGGGAATTTGGAGAATGGGGCAGAGACTGATCCAGTGTTTGATTGTCCACTGGCATTAAATCTGACGCTTTTCCCGAGAGATTCTCCCCGGAAAAAGCTTGAGTTATCAATACCGACTCCGTGGAGGGCTGCTCGGAGCGTTTAGAGAGACTCTCTGAAAGGTTCGGGGAGGAGGAGCCAATAGTTACAATCACAGCCGACTCTTGATCCGTTTCAGCCCGACGGTGATATTGTCCCCGGGTCAGGAACTCAAATAAATCTGACTCATCTTTGGCTGACGCTTGATCAGACAGATTCAGAGACCCAGCTGACGCAGAAGAAACGGTTTTTTCTGTTTCAGCGACTTGAATGGTCTCTTGACGAGATTGGGTTTCTCGGTTCGCCGATGCTGCCGCAATCGTAAGAGACACGCCCTTAACATCGAGGATTTGTTCGGACGATCGATCGAGTAAGATTTGCCCCGAATCAGAAGTCAGAGCCTGATTTTGGGCAGAACACAAAGAAGGATAAAACCATTGCAACAGTTTAGCTTCTATGGCTTGCCAGTTAACCAATGGGAGCGGGTCAAATTTGCCAAACAAATGATCGCTTGATTGGTAGCGATGATCAACATACAGTACAATTGAACTAAAGCGTTTGACCTGCCCGTTAACCAATAACGATTCATGAGCATCATAAAACAACAAAATGAAGGGGGTTGAGCTAATAGCTAAACCCGACAAAATCACAAAAACAAAGAGGTGATTCGGAGACTCATTCGCTCGCCTTGTCATCGAGATTCAGAAAGATAAATATTTTAGGCACTCCATACAGGATAAGCAATACGGCTCACCACTACTACCAAATCATCATCGAAAATGTTATCTAGAAGAGGGCGTGTGTTTTATGCCCCTACATAAAACGGATTTGCTCCACATTTGTGGGCGCAAAGAACCTGCGCCCAAAATGTAATACACTAGAACGTTTCCGCCCGTGATATTGCGAAAGTCATTGGGCTTACTTACTTATCACCGTTCATCCTAGTCTAAAACCGGAGGCGTGAAATTAACAGTTAAAGTTGATGACTGAATTGTAAATGGGTTGGAAGGATTGCTGAATGAATTGTTAAAACTAGAAGTTATATTACTGGCTTCGGCTTTTTGACTAGATGGAAAAACTACATTAACTGTAGATACCGTGACCAGCTGATCATTGACTGCTGTTGGTTGTGGAATAGTAATACTTGTGCCTGCACTTGTTTTGACAACTTCGGTCAATAGATCATTCGTTGGGTCTGGTGTCACTCCATTATTGTTATTGTTAATAACAGAAAGAAAACTACTAGGATTATCTTCACTTCCCGTGACGGAAAAAGTAAGGGGTTTTAACTCAGGAACAGCAGTAGGAACACCATTATCATTAAATGTGACATTTACTGTCGGAATTACCGGAGTGGGAGAATTGATTAGGGAAGTAGATGGGATATTATTTGTTGTTGTTACGTTTACCGTCGGAATGACCGGTTGAGATCTGAGGCTGGTAGCAGGAATATTATTTGTTGTTGTTACGTTTACCGTCGGAGTAACCGCAGTGGGAATGACCGGTTGAGATCTAAGGCTGGTGGCAGGAATATTATTTGTTGTTGTTACGTTTACCGTCGGAATGATCGGTTGAGATCTGAGACTGGTGGCAGGAATATTATTTGTTGTTGTTACGTTTACCGTCGGAATTGCTACATTTGGGGTTATTACGGGAATAACAGGAGTAGCAAGACCTGGAATAGAAATTCGGGGAATTGACTGGGCAATTACCCGATGATTAACGAGAAAAATTTGTGAAACAATAACTAAGACAGTTAGTGCTGATTCTTTGGAGTTGAGTCTGCTGAGAGTTTTCATTTTGTTAGCCTCATTTTTAATTGTTGACAAGGGAATCACGCTGTCACTTGTTTGGATTGTAAACAGCAATTAAATTTAACTGACTGTTGAGCTGGTTGGCATCGGTCACAGGAACTAACTCCTGGATATAGGGGCGGTAACTGTAAACCTGATAACCCTTTGCTTGGATGTATTGCATTATAGCACCATTGCTACCGTGGGCTCCAGCAATATTTTCATAGATAATATTGGGCTTAAATTCTGTTAATAAACGTTCTGCTCCCTGTAGAACTTTTATTTCATGTCCCTCGGCATCTATTTTTAACCAGTCAACCCTCGTCAGGTTTTCTGTTTCAATTAAACTATCAAGGGTTAAACATTGAATAGTTACAGTATTAGCCAAATCATAATTAGGGGAATTATCGCTGATAACTTCATTTAACTCACTGGCATTATGGAGAGATAGTTTCGCCGAACCACAATGATCACTGGCCGCCGCTTCGTAAATTTTAACCCAAGGGAGTTGATTGATACGGCTTGTTTCTTGTAAGCAGTTTACACAAGCTTTAAATGGTTCGATGGCGATGACTTTCCCTGTTTCTCCCACCCTTTGAGCAGCACTAAAGGTATAAACTCCCACATTTGCCCCCACATCAATAACGGTCATATCAGGACGGATTTGGGTACGCCACAATTCCATTTCCGCTTCAAACCAATCTCCTTGGGCGAGTAAAACAGCAGTGGTAATACTTTTTAAGTTAGCTTCCACTGTCAGAATGAGATTATCATAGGGAACATAAGTAAAAGGATTTTCCGGTCTGGCTTGGGTCCAAATCCACTCTCCCACATCGGGAGAGTTGGGGTTAAAATGAGTGACCCCTTGCTGAAGCCAATATTCTGCCGCTTTTGCTTCCGGTAAGTTACGATAAGCCAAATAAAGAGCTTGTATTGAGGGTGCGTAATTGGGATTAATCTGATGGGCTTTGAGCAGGTAAAAAATACCATCCCATTTTTGCCCACAAAAACGAGCAATTCCCAGTTGTAACTGTACGATGGGAGATGTTGCAAGGGATTGAGAGATTAATTGTAGGGTATCTTGCCCAGAAGCGTTGTAAAAGTAGGGTTGAGATAGATTAAGAACTTCGGCACATAAAAATAATATTTGCTCGTAGCAGTTTTCGGCTGCTAGAATTTTCTCTAAATATTCAGCTTTGTTTAATAAAGTACGGGCGGTGGAAGGTAAATAGACAAGTCCTTTGTTTGAAGCGGTTTTCCTAAAAGCCGGATCAAGAATACCGACAAAAACAGAATAAGCTAAAACATAGGCTTTGCTGTAATCGCCTATTAGACTATAAATCAGCGCTAAATGGACGGCGGCTAAGGGATGGGCTTTTCCCTGCTCCAAAACCGCTATCGCATTGTTTAATAGTTGTTTGCGAAAGGCAATATCTTGTGTCTCTTCTGCCTCAATAAGCATAATAACTGCTACATTGTTCCATTCTCTGAGCGTAGTGGGTTGATTCCAGTTAGTATTATCAGCAAAAGCTAAAAGTTGATCACACGCTTCTGAGGTCATTTGAGGGCAATTTTTCTGCACATATTGACTGTAATAATTGAGGGGACTTTGCGTCTCTGTTTGAGAGCGCATTGCGCTTATTTGTTGATCACCAGACTCTAATGGTTGTATTTTTTCCTGTTCTAGTTTTTTCCACATCTGTTGATAAGCATTTTCTAAGGCTAGAGTTAAACCTTCTACATCTCCTAGTTGAGATTTTTGAAAACGCTCTCTTAAGCTAGTTCGTAATTGAGCGATCGCCTCTAGATCCTGGGCAAAAGTAATGGCTTTGTTAACGTATTCTTCGGGACTATGAGCGATCCAATCCTCTAAGCCGATCGCCTGTAGGAGACTATTACCCATCCGTTGAATTTTACGATCGCCAGCAAGGGTTAAAACCGGAACCCCCATCCACAAAGCATCGCAAGTGGTAGTACAACCATTGTAAGGAAAAGTATCAAGGTGAATATCGATACGATGATACAAGGCGAAATAATCCTCAGCCAATGTCGGTGAGTCAATTAATTCAACTTGTTCGAGATTCAAGCCCTGTTCTTGCAGGAATAATTCAACACTTTGTTTTTCTTCGGGATCGTCTAAATTATGATAGTGGCTTTTGAGGATGAGACGGGACTGGGGTAATGCCTGAAGGATTTTTGCCCAGAGGGATAAAAGGAAAGGATTAAGTTTAGAAAAATTGTTCAAACAACCAAAAGTAATATATTCTGAACTTAAAGCGGGCAGGGGATTGACTTCTAGGGCTTCCGGGGAAGGTTGATAAGCCACATAGCATCTGGGGAGTCGCCAAATCGTCTCGCTGGTTTTTTCTTCCGTATCTACGGGATGTAAATGATGATCGGTAATCCAATAATCGATGGTAGGGATACCTGTCGTGGCAAAATAGCCCAAGTAGGAAGCTTGAATAGGAGCGGGTTTGCTAAAAAAGATCGGCAAGCGATTATCGTCTGTATGACCCGCTAAATCAATTAGGATGTCAATCTGATCCTGTTTAATTTGCTCGATTACTTCAGCATCGGTAAGTCCGAGGGTTGATCGCCAATGATCGCAAGAAGCTTTAATTTCTTCCGTTATTTCATCAACTTTTTTGATTTCCCCATAACAATAAATCTCAAATTTTTGATGATCGTGATGTTTAATAATTGGGGCAATAAACTTGCCCACGGGATGACGTTTAAAGTCAGGGGACACATAACCAATTTTGAGTTTGTGTTGGGCAGCAGACCCTTGGTTAGGGATATTTGATTGGGGGATAGTCAATTCTGTAATATTATTACTTGTATTTCCCCTGAGGATCGACAAGCCAATATTAATTACTTCTGTGAAATTATATTGAGGATTAGAACCATAATTAAGGGTGAGATATTCCAGTAATTCTAAAGCATAATCAGGAAAGTACAATATGTCCGCGATACAAGCCTGTTTTAATAGTTTTTCTGGGGATACCGGACTAGGTTGACTAAGTAAATCTTGAAAATAAAAGGCATCACCCCACAATGGTTGTCCCGAAAAATGCTGGGGAACACCGGCTTTAAGCTCTGGAGGAAGAGAGGTTTTGTTATAGCCAAGACCAGGAAAAGATTTTTTGGAAATACAATGTAATCCTTTAAAACCTTGAAGAAAAAAACCTTGCTGCCGTAAATGATTATCTACGTCAGCAAAAAGCGGTTGATTTTTATAGATAGGGGCAAATTCAACTTCGGTTTGAATAGCCAAGGTGCTGTTTTTGATGATCTGCTGCGCCCCTTGAAAAATGTTTAATTCTGCCCCTTGTACATCTACCTGCAAAAAATCAATGGTATCAATTAATTCACTAGCACAAAAACTATCCAGAGTGGTTGTTTCTATTTCTGATATATAATCTAGGGTAAGAAATTCAGGCAAAGAACTACGAAAACGAGAAGCGTAATTCCCATTGGGTTCATAAAGAGAACTACACATTTTCTCTTTAGTAACGTATAGTTGGGATTTGCCTTGAGTGTTACTAAGGGCGATGGGAATATGTTTTTCTTGATGCCTGATATTTCTTTCCTTTAAATTCTGATTCATGCGCTTACATTCATCGGCATCGGCCTCAAATCCATAGATAGTTAAGTTAGGGGCAAAAATTCCCCACGATTGACTACTATAATCATCGGCCTCAGATGATTTTCGAGAACCTATCTGGGCGATGGTAATATGAATGTTATCTAAAAAATGTTGAGCTTTTAGCGTTTGTAAGAAGATAGTCATGGTAGTAAATTTAATGATTATAGAAACAACTGTAACTATTGACAATATTTAAGTTTGGATTTTGTTCCGATACCAACGAGAAGAAGCATCGTAAATTTCCTCGGAACTAACTTCTTTAATACCACTTAGCGCAAAAAGAAGTGCTGTATGGGCTAATTTATTTGCGGGATCACAGCGGAGGGCCTGACGAAAACAATCAACCGCTTTCTTCTCATCAGGTTGACAGCTATAAACCACTCCCAGATTGTAATAAGCCATAGCATAGTCGGGATCTAACTCGATCGCTTTTTCAAAACAACTTTTGGCCTTGGTTAACAATTTTTGCTGCTTATAACTGATTCCTAAGTGTAAATAAGCGATCGCATCTTGTGGTTTGGCTTGAATAATTTTTTGGAAGCAACTGACTGCTTTATCAAACTTTTCCTGTTCGTAGAGAACGACTCCCAAGTTATAGCGCAATTCTAAGTTATCGGGTTGCAGCAGTAAGGCACAACGGTAGTATTTTTCCGCTTTGGCATAGTTTTCTTGGCGATCATACAGTTGCGCCAGGGATTTATAAACCTCCACATTAGTAGAATCTAACTGTACACTATGGGAATAACAAGCGATCGCCTTTTCTGTCTCTTTTAACTGTTCATAGACCAAGCCGAGATTATAAAAAGCGCTAGGATAATCAGGTTGAGATTCAATCGCTTGTTGATAATAACTAATCGCCTGCTGTAATTGTCCTTGTTGTGCGGCTAAAAAGCCCAGATTATGATAGGACTTGGCATAGGTGGCATCTACTTTTATCGCTTGCAGATAGAAGTTTTTGGCTGACTCCAATTCTCCCGTAAGGGTTTTTTCCCTTCCAAGTTGGTGATAATATGCCGCACTGTTCTCCTCTGGGACCACGGGAAGGGGAGGAGAATTAACCTTATTTTGTTCCTCTAAATAAATTTGCCACATTTGTCGATAAGCCTCCTCCATCGCCGCTGCCATTCCCTCGGCATCTAACAATTCCGATTGAGCTAGGCGATCGCGCATCGTAGCTCGTAAATTGGCTAAATAGACAGTATCTTGAGCAAATTGCACCGCCTTCTGCACATAATCTTCGGGAGTATCCGCAATCCACTCGTCTAAACCCACTGCTTTTAAGAGGGTGACACTCAAACGCTCCATATTACGTCCCCCGGCTAAAGTCAGGGTGGGAACTCCCATCCACAGGGCTTGGCAGGTGGTAGTACACCCCCCATAGGGAAACGGATCAAGATGAATGTCCACATTATTGTAGGACGAAAAATGTGCTTGATCGTCTAGGAATCCCCCTTGAATAAACAGTCGATCAGCACTGATTCCCCGTTGGGTAAAGTCATTAATGATGTTCTCTTGAACCCTAGGATCAACCCCCGCCTGATGAATTGCTTTTAGGAAAAGACGGGAGTTGGGAACAGCTTTCAGTATTTGGCACCAAACATCAAGGGTTTCAGGGGTTAATTTTCTGGTGTTGTTCAAAGAACCGAAGGTAATTAAACCCGTTTTTTCAAAAGGTAGGGGCGAAACCTCTGGGGTGTCGAGATAGTTGTCATAGGTTAGATAACAACGGGGTAAACGCCAAATTGTCTCACTGGTTAATTCGGGAGTGTCTAAAGGATGTAAGGCCTCATCGGTAATCCAATAATCAATGGTGGGTAAACCCGTGGTGGCAAAATAACCTAAATAGGTCGCCTGAATGGGAGCGGGTTTTATTCCTAGCACTTTAAGGCGGTTCCCCGCAGTGTGACCGGCTAAATCTACCAAAATATCGATTTGATCTGCCTGGATTAACTCTGCTACTTCTAAATCCGATAAACCCACAGTACAGCGCCAGTGATCGCAGGCTGCTCGGATTTTTTCGGTAACGTAATCCTCTTTGGCGACTTCGGCGTAGGCAAATATTTCAAACTGATCGTGATGATGATTTTCTAGTAAAGGTTTAATAAAAAAACTACAGGAGTGACGACGAAAATCAGGAGAAATATAGCCGATACGCAAGCGGCGATCGGGGTCTGGTTGTCTCCGGTGGTGTTTGAGGGTAGGAAGGCCCTGTTTAACAACGTGGTAGATATACCAGAGATAGGAACTATCGAGAATCTCCTGGGGAGAAACAATCGTCAATGCCCCAAAACACCACAACAAAAATGAGTGGTTAACAGAATCATGCGGCTCTAATTGCATGATTTTATGACAATAATCGACCGCATTGGCTATTTTGCCGAGTTTTTCAGCACAGGAGGCTAAACTTTTCAGGGCCGAAAGATTGTCACTGTCTATGGTTAAGACTTTTTGATAATAGGCGATCGCCTCATGAATATAACCGATTTTGTCTAAAACCATGCCACAATTTTGTAGCGCGGGAATGTAATTAGGGTCAAGGGTTAACACTTGGCGATAATAGGCGATCGCTTCTGGTAGTTTGTCCTGTTGTTGAAAGATGAGGGCTAGATTAAATAAGGGTTCAATGGCCGAAGGTTCAAACTCCAAAGCCATCTCGTAACAGTTTTGCGCCTGAAGGAATTTTCCCCGTCGCTCCCATTTGTTCCCTGTATTAATTAAATAGGCAACAAAATCTGGCAATAACTCCCATTCTTTCGCTGTTAAAAGACTTTTTGCTTTTGCCGATTCCCCTTGATCTTGCCAAAATTTAGCTAGTTGAAACTTGATACTAGGATGATTGGGGTCAAGATTTAAAACCTGAGTCAAGCATTCGCCTATTTCCAGGGTGATTGCTTGCTTTTTCTCGTCTTCGAGGTTTTCTCTCTGGTTAATTAATTGCTGTTTGAGATTTAAGCCTAAACGATAGTAGGCTTTAGCGTATTGAGGATTCAACCTAAGCGCTTGACGATAATAGTCGATCGCCGATTGCCATTGTTGTTGTTTTTCATTGACAACCCCCAAATTGTAATAGGATTGGTAACGCTCAGGCTCTAACTCGATCGCCTTGAGATACCAAGACTGAGCCAAAGCAAAATGACCCTGCTGGGTGAATTGATTGCCCAGATAGTGGGCGATTTCCGCACCTTGATTCCCTAAACCGCAATCGGCAAAGGAATCGATCAAAGAATTTTTTATTGCTTGATAAACTAGCTCCCGCTGCTCGGGTAGTATTTTCCAAACGTCTTTTTGTAGGGTTGCTAATAAATCCAGCCAAGTTGGCCAATTTATTTCTTTAACCAAATTTAAAAATATTTCCCTGAAGGTTTCGCCGGTTTCATCTCCGCCGAATAGCAGCAAGGGTTTAAAGAGACAGTGGATTAATAACTGCTCTTCTTTGGTAAAACATTCCTGCCAAGGCGCAGACTCGGTTGGAAAATCTAATAAATTCTCGATCGGATAATCTTGGCTATTAAACCTTAACCCAACGGACTGGGCTAGAGCCTCTATCTGCCCTAGGAGTGTTTGCCTGATGTCCTTTTCTTTTAACCAAATAACTCGATGGGCTAAGGGCAGCCAAATATGGGGCTGACATTGCAACTGTTTGGCCACGGCTTGGGTAACGGTCTCTTGACTACCCGTGATGGCGTTGCCCAAGGACTGACGCGGATCCGCGTGGCTATAGACCACTAACGCCCCCTCCCGTTGAATCTCCTGAAGGGCATCTTGCCCCAATACCTCAAACTGCAATAAAAGGGGGATAGCTTCTCCCTGCCGTAACCTTAAATAACGGTCAAGAGACACCGCATCTGGAAATACCCCCGCCTGAAAATCGAGGCCCGATTGAGTGTACAGTTCACCCAATACTCGGTAACTCCAAGCGGTTTGATAGTAGGGAATACGATTACAGAATATGATCATTACAACGACTGCATCCGCAGAGCTAGAAAGATTCAGGTTATTGGCAACCACTCAGAAGACGTTTGGGGAGTGACATCAGTAAAAAATTCTCCCCCCACCCCTCGGCTTTGCCCAGGGTAACAATTCCCTCACTGAAGCGCCGACTTTAAAAAGGGGACTTGTTGCTAATCTAAGACGGAAGTACCAGCAGTCCAAGCCCGGACGATACCAGACACATCCCCAAACTGACTGGCAGCAGCAGCCTGCGAAATAGCATCGGCAGTGGCACGCTCAACTGTTAGTTGCGTACCTGAGTTTACCTCCACCGTAGCGGTCAATACTGCGCCTGTAATAGCAACGAAGTTTTTGTCCTTATCCAGGGTATCATAACTTATTTGTACTGAAATAGGAGAACTGAAAACGTAGTCACTGGAGGGCAATACTTGCTCGATGGCAAAGCTATTGGTGGCTGCAGTGTTGCCGTCGGTGAGAATGCTAGTGGTGGCACCGGACACTCGGGATTGGGATGCTGTACCGATAAATTGGGCTTGGGCGCTTTCGCCAACGGATAATACACCCGCAGCGGCGAGACCACCGGCTAGAATAGCTCCTCTGGCGATTCCTTGGTAATTAGAGGCCTTCATTGTTTGTCTCCTTTGTTAAGGGGCCAATGATTTTGAGGTCATGAGGCAGACTATTGCTCAGTTCGTCGTCTCGATAAGCTGTTGACTATCTAAATTACTCGTTAAGATTGCGGGGGAGCGGGCTTCGTCCGTGAGCTTAACCGAAAGGGAGCGGGGAGAGGCAGTTTGAGCATTTGTACCAAAATTTCCGATAGCGCAGTTTAAATTCAGTACAGCTTACCCGCGTTTTCTTGGTATGGATCGTTACAGACTCGACCGTCATCAGCTATATATAACTGCGGTTGGCCACTGTCAAGGTTTACCACCCAGAACTCTTGGCTCTGTCAATCACCTATTGGAGTAAGTACCTAAGCAAAATTAATTACACATTTCGATAAAGCTTTTGCCTCTTGCCTATTGCCTCTTGCCTGTCTTCACTAGGAAATTTATTTTGCATGACTACTTATCTCTTGCGATTGATCGATTAAAAAGAGGCCACCCAGGGCAATCCTGGGGGGCAATTGCACCACTTTTCTACTAGCGAAAAAAAACAGCAAGAGTTAATTCGGGTAGTATGTGGCTACAAAGTGGTATTTTTCACCCGGGTTGAGACGGGTTGCCCACTTCAACTAATCTAAGACGGAAGTACCAGCAGTCCAAGCCCGGACGATACCGGACACATCCCCAAACCGACTGGCGGCAGTGGCTGCTGTAATAGCATTAGCAGTGGCACGCTCAACCGATGGGGTGGTAGATGTGTTTGCCACTTCGGGGGCAGAAAACGATGCCGAAGTAATAACAGGGGTGAGCGCGCTTGATACTGAGCCGACATAAACGGTTGTAGCGTAACTTACTTGCACTTGAACAGCACCACTGAATATGTAGTCACTGGAGGGCAATACTTTCTCAACGGCAAAGCTATTGGTAGCAGCATAGTTGCTATCGGTGATAATGCTAGTGACGGCGGCGGACACTCGGGATTGGGATGTCGCACCGATAAATTGGGCTTGGGCGCTTTCGCCAACGGATAATACACCAGCAGCGGCGAGACCACCGGCTAGAATAGCGGCTTTGGCGATTTCTTGGTAGTTAGAAGCTTTCATCGTTTGTTTCCTTTTTTAGAGGGGTTATATGGTTCTGAGGTCATGAGGCGGGTTATGGTTCGGTTCGTCGTCTCAATACCCTCGTTTTTTTTGGTGTGGATTGTTACAGAATCCAACCTCTTTTAGCATACTACGCTAGGAGGCTCTACTGTCAAGATCGACTACACAAAACTTTAGTTTTGTAAATGATCTATTGGACGTATCTTTTGTGATCGATGAATTAGAGGCAACTTGGGGCAATTCCGTGCCTAGTTATACCATTTTTCTAATTTTCTAGTAAGGAAAAAAACAGCAAGAGTTAATTCGGGTAATCGATCGAAGTCTTGTTATTCTTATAACTGGTAGGTTTCGAGATTTTTCTAGGCTCGCAGCTTAACCCGATCGACCGATAACTGATAGAGGGGTGCAGAATGGGAGAATGGTTAGATTTTATCGATGAAGTGGTCACTGTTAATGGCAAAGGTGAGGAAATTAAACGGGAAAAAGTCACTAATCGAGGTTATCAATATTTTTTAAGCAAAAAAACCTTTTTAGAAATGATTTTTATCCCTAGCGGTCAATACCTCATCGGTGCACCCAAAAGCGAGTTAGGCTGGAAATTGAGTCAAAGTCCCCAATCTCTGGTTAATATTCAGGCTTTTTGTCTAAGTCGCTACCCAATTACCCAACGACAATGGCGCGAGGTGGCAAAATTAGAACCAGTAAATATTGAACTTAATCCCTATCCGGCCCATTTTGAAGGTTATGATCGCCCAGTAGAACAAATTAACTGGTGGGAAGCGGTGGAATTTTGCGATCGCCTATCCCGTCTCACGGGACTGAATTATCGTTTACCCGCAGAAAAAGAATGGGAATACGCTTGTCGGGGAGGTACATCCACCCCTTTTCACTTTGGCCCGACAATTTCCACGGATTTAGCCAACTATTCCGGGGTGGACTGGGATTATGGCGGCAAAGTGTGCAGTTCTGGTCGTTATGGGGAAGGTTCCCTAGGATGCGATCGCAGGGAAACCACACCAGTGGGAATGTTTGCCGTCGCTAACCCTTTCGGACTCTACGATTTGCACGGAAATGTCAGAGAATGGTGTGCAGATTACTGGCGCGATAACTACGAAGCAGCCACAATAGAAGATAGGGACAGACGAGTTTTACGCGGCGGTTCCTGGAATGATGGCCCTAACAAATGTCGCTCGGCCTACCGAGTCAAATTTATGGCTACTGCTGGACTCTATGATATTGGTTTTCGTGTGGTTAGCGATAATTCTCCTTAAATCTGAAAACCGATCACTGATTACTGGTGACAGGGAGGTGAAAAAATTGAAAATAGAACTACCCCAGCAAATAATCAGCGAATTTTGTCAGAAATGGCAGATATCTGAAATGTGTTTATTCGGATCGGTTTTGCGGGAAGATTTTCGTCCAGATAGCGATATTGATATACTGGTCAGTTTTCAAGATAGTGTTTCTTGGGGACTTCTGGAGTTTTCGAGGATGAAACGGGAATTAGAGAATTTATTGGGACGGAAAGTTGATTTGCTAACGAAAAAATCGATCGAGCAGAGTCATAATTGGATTCGTCAACGAGAGATTTTAGGGACAGCGCAAGTGATTTATGTGGCGGGATAAGGCTTTTTTACTAGATATTGTCCGAGCAGGTCAATTAGCTCAACAATTTGCCGAGCAACTGGATCGGGAACTACTAGAATCGGATTTACGCACCCAATCCGCAATTCTCTATCAAATTACTATTATGGGAGAAGCTACCAAGCGCCTATCCCCTGGATTTCGTAAACAACATCCAGAAATTCCTTGGGACGACATCGCCGGTATGCGAGATATTATCGCCCATCAATATGATCGGATCGATCTTGATATCGTCTGGCAGGTTATTCGACGCAATATTCCTGAACTATTGAACTTGTTAATACCTTTATTGCCCACACAAGATACTTGATTAGTGATATCTTTGATAAGGTTCGGTAAAATGAAAGAGAAATACTAACTTTAAATCAGACTTCTGGTCAAATTTTAAAAATGTACCGCTCCTCGATCGAGAGTTAGAATTGATTTTAGAGACAATAAAGGTGATTTAACCAAATGATTGCTAACTTTGACCATAACTATCTTTCCCCGGAAGATTATTTAGCAACGGAGAGAATAGCCAAGGATAAACACGAATACATTCGCGGTCAAACCTACGCCATGGCTGGTGCAAGTAAAGCCCATGGTATGATTATTATCAACTTAGCCACACTTTTAAAAAACCGGCTGCGGGGTAGTGGTTGTCTTGTCTATGCCACAGATATGAAAGTTCGTCTAGAAATAGCTAATAGTTATTTTTATCCCGATCTTGTAGTTACTTGCGACTCGCGAGATAATCGGTCTTTCTCGGAAGATTTTATCCGTTATCCGCGCTTGATTGTAGAAGTATTATCCCCCACTACTGCTGCTTTTGCTCGCAACGCGCTCGCGAAGCGAGATCGGGGCGATAAATTTGCCGACTATCGTTCGATCGAAACTTTAGAAGAATACGTTCTTATCAGTCAAGAACACATCAGTGTGGATTGTTTTGGTCGCAATGATGAAGGATTCTGGGTTCTTTATCCCTACAGCAAAGGAGCAGATATTTATCTAGCTAGTATCGATTTTCACTGTGCGATCGAATCTTTATATGAAGATATAACAGAAATCTGTTAAAAAATCAGATAAGTTTTTTTCTATGTACTATTTACTTTTTACTTGATTAATGCTTGTCATCCTCTCCGCTATTATTCCAGTGGGTTTTATCATCCTCATCGGTGTGATAGCAGGAAAAGTTCTCACTGTGGAAGTGCATTCCCTTTCCCAAATCACGGTGTATATTCTTGCTCCCGCTTTGGTGATTGATGGACTCTATCGCACCACTTTATCCGGCAACAATATCGGTTTAATTCTCCTAGGCTTTGCCCTTATTTCACTGGTAATGGCGATTGTCGTCGAAATTATGGCCTATTGTCTCAGTCTCGATGATGATACCCGCAAAAGCCTCATGGCTGCCGCTGTGATGCCCAATAACGGTAATATGGGTTTACCGGTGGCTAGTTTTGCCCTGGGTGCGGCCGGACTGGAAAGAGCGATAATCTATATGATTGGTTCTAGTATTCTTTTATTTGGTATTAGTCCCGCTTATTTGCGAGGAAAAAGCTTTCTTTCAGGATTTCGCCTAGTTTTTCGCTTGCCCTTAATCTGGTCAATTTTTATCGGCATTAGCTTTCAAACTTTCTCTTTTCATCTTCCCCTGCAATTAGATAAAAGTATTAGCTATCTAGGACAAGCGGCAATTCCTTTGGCTTTAATTATCCTAGGTATTCAATTATCTCAGCAAAAATTAGCGATCGGTAAATTAGAATTATTAGGGGCCGGTTTGCGTCTTTTAGTCGCGCCTCTTTTGGCATTTGCGATCGGCAATAGTTTAGGATTAACTGGTATGGATCTAAAAATTCTTATCCTACAGAGTGCCATGCCCACCGCCGTTAATACCGTCATTTTAGTCACAGAATTCGGTGGTTCAGCAGCTTTAATGGCCCGCACAGTTGTGGTCACTACCCTTGCTAGTTTTCTGACTATTCCTTTCTTTCTTTGGTTATTAAAAGTCTATTTATAGCAGTTATCTTAATGGTGAGGTGCGAAGTTTTCGTTTTGGGGAGCCAGTATTCAGTTATCAGTATTCAGGGGGTGCATCTCATTTTGGTAAATCTACTAATTTGGGATTTTTAAGGGGAAACTTTCTCCTAAAATTGGGCATTACTTTCGGTTTTATCACTCAATCCAAGCTTTTGGGGGGTTCTACCCCCCAAACCCCCCGCGCATTAGGTTAACTGTGAGATGCTTACACGCGATTGTTAATATTTTTGTACTAATTTAAGAGTCACTGATAATTGCTGATTGTTGGTATTTCTGCAAGTGTGGGATGCACCCTTATTCAGGAGATTATTTTATTTATTCTCCCCTCTCCCCAATTCCCCAATTCCCCAATTCCCCACTTCCCCACTTCCCCACTTCCCCAC
>NZ_JAQMSY010000214.1:0-16327 GCF_028329095.1 Microcystis sp. CS-574 | reverse complement strand
GGGGGGATCCCCCTTGATAAGGGGGGAAGCCGAAGGCGGGGGGATCCCCCTTGATAAGGGGGGAAGCCGAAGGCGGGGGGATCCCCCTTGATAAGGGGGGTGTCTGATGATTTTTAACGCCTACCTACTTAAGTTATTGGTTAAAATCCCCCCGCCTTATCTCTGCAATTGTGAGAAAAAAGCTATAATTAATCAATCCTAAAATACCGGGAAAAAGTCATGACAGCCCTAGACATAATCCCAGAAGTTACCTGTCCCCCCACAGATTTATGGAGTGATGAACCACCCTTGGAAAGTGATCTACACCTGCAACAGATCATCATTCTCCTTAGTTGTCTAGAATTATTATGGCGCGAGAGGAGTGATTACTACGCTTCGGGAAATCTAACCATCTACTACAACGCGGAACAACTAAAAAAACGTGATTTCTGTGGTCCTGATTTTTTTGTGGTTTTAGATACCGAAAAACGCCCCCGCAAAAGTTGGGTGGTTTGGGGAGAACAGGGTAAATATCCAGATGTAATTGTCGAGATTCTTTCCGATTCTACGGCCAATATTGACCGCAATAACAAGAAAACTCTCTATCAGAATACCTTTCGCACTCCTAATTATTTTTGGTTTGATCCTAATAGTTTAGAATTGCAGGGATTTAGACTAATTGAGGGACAATATCAAGCCATTTCTCCCAATGACCGGGGTTATCTGTGGAGTGAACAGTTAGGATTATATTTAGGGATATTTGACCGGAAACTGCGTTATTTTACCGGCGATGGTCAATTAGTCCCCACTCCTCAAGAAGCGGAATTAGAGCAACGACAGACAAAAGAACAGGCTCTTTTAGAGAAAGAGCAGGCTCTTTTAGAGAAAGAAAGGGAACGTCAGGCTAAGGAAAAATTAGCCCAAAAATTGCGAGAATTAGGCATTGATCCCGATACAATTTAGGGGAAATATTATTTTCTAGTAGCTATGGTGACAGCAGCGCCCCTAGTGGGTGTAATTATGGGCAGTGATTCCGACTTACCCACCATGAAAGAAGCGATCGCAGTTTTAGAGGTTTTTCAGATTAGCCACGAAGTCGCCATCGTCTCAGCCCATCGTACCCCCGAAAAAATGTTTGAATACGGCAAAAACGCTCATTTAAGGGGAATAAAAGTGATTATCGCTGGAGCCGGCGGCGCTGCCCATTTACCCGGGATGGTAGCATCTTTAACCCCCTTACCCGTGATTGGAGTTCCCGTAGTCACGCGCACTTTACAAGGGTTAGACTCTCTCTATTCAATTGTACAGATGCCCGCAGGCATTCCCGTGGCCACGGTGGCGATCGGTAATGCCAAAAATGCCGGACTTTTAGCGGTTCAAATTCTCGCCACTGGTAATGCTGATCTTTTAGAGCAAGTTATCGCCTATCGTCAATCCCTCACCGATTCCGTCCTCGAAAAACAAAGCAATCTTCAACGACTAGGCTATCAAGACTATCTAGGGCAGAGTTCACCTAAGTAGGGTAGATTGAGAAAAGATTAAGTAACAAATTATGAAGTAATTATGCGTTGGATCACCGCTTGTGTATTGAGTCTATTGCTCTTTTTTGCCCTACCCATAGCGGCTTATGCCGATAGCCCGACTATTAGCGAAGAACAGATTAGAGAAGGGGAAGTTATCGCCGAAAAAGCCCTAGAAGCCACAGAAAAAGGTGATTACGCCCAGGCCGAAAACTATTGGACCCAATTAGTCGCCAAATTCCCCACTAACCCCGCCGTCTGGAGTAATCGCGGCAATGCCAGAGTTAGTCTCAATAAATTAGAGGATGCGATCGCTGATTTTAACCAAGCGATCGCCATTGCCCCCGATGCCCCCGATCCCTACCTCAATCGCGGCACCGCTTTAGAGGGAGAAGGCAAATATCAAGAAGCGATCGCCGATTATAATAAAGTTTTAGAACTAGATCCCAATGATGCCTTTGCCTATAACAATCGCGGCAACGCCGAAGGCGGTTTAGGGGACTGGGAAGCCGCCGTCAAAGACTATCGGCAAGCCACTCAACTGGCCCCGAATTTTGCCTGGGCGCAAGCTAATCTGGCCCTGGCCCTGTACGAATTGGGCAGATATCCCGAAGCAGTCCAAAAAATGCGGAATATTGCCCGCAAATACCCCATGTTCCCCGATGTCAGAGCCGCCTTAAGCGCGGTTTTATGGACCCAAGGACAACAGGGAGAAGCGGAAAGCAATTGGGTAGCCGCCGTCGGCATGGATACCCGCTATCAAGACCTCGATTGGGTAAAAAGCGTGCGCCGTTGGCCGCCGAATATGGTTCTAGCCTTAGATAAGTTTCTTAACTTAAAGTAAAAAATTACTAAATAGTAACTTTTCTAGCAGTAGCGGGGCTGAGAGTCCAATTATCCTGAAATCAGCGACTAAAATACAATTGAGGCCTGATAGTTCCATTATCCTCGATCGAATAACCAGGCTCTGAAAAGGAAAAGGAATAGCTAGAACGGGCCGATGGCCCAATGCTATAATCCAATCACAGGGATAGATTGGACTCTATCAGTATCCGCCGCTACTGTACACCTTAAATCTTAGCCAGAATGCCAGATTTACACTTGCTTAATTCTCATCCACAGGCCCTAGAAACCGCCTTCATCGCCACTGCCGACCGGTCTTTTTCCTCCCCTCTATCCCTCGACCTCGCCAGAATTAATCAACGTTTTGACTCCGCTAACGCCGCAGAAATCGTCGCTTGGGCTGCGGCCACCTTTGGGGAAGGTTTGGTGATGAGTACCAGTTTCGGCATTCAAGCGGCGGTGATGTTGCACCTCGTCACCGCAATTATCCCCGATATTCCCATCATTTGGATCGATACCGGCTATCTTCCCCCAGAAACCTATCAATTTGCCGAAGACTTAAGCCAACGCCTCCATTTAAACCTGAAAGTTTATCAATCTCCCCTCAGTCCCGCCCGCATGGAAGCAATCCACGGTAAACTGTGGTCAAATAACGATCTCGACTCCCTCAATCTCTACGACAAAATCCGCAAGGTGGAGCCGATGCAACGGGCCCTGAAGGAATTAAAGGCCACCGCTTGGTTAGCAGGTTTACGTCGCGACCAAACCGACCACCGCAAAACTCTCCAATGGGTCAATCAACAGGGCGAACGTTACAAAATATTACCGATACTTGACTGG
The DNA here is from genome assembly GCF_028329095.1 of Microcystis sp. CS-574. NCBI lineage: Bacteria > Bacillati > Cyanobacteriota > Cyanophyceae > Chroococcales > Microcystaceae > Microcystis > Microcystis sp. CS-574. The sequence goes on along the minus strand of NZ_JAQMSY010000214.1, from coordinate 13,145 downwards.
AATGCCAAAACCATCTATGACTATCTGACTAAATACGATCTTCCCTACCATCCCTATTTTGATCTGGGTTATGTCTCCGTCGGCGATTGGCACTCCAGTCGGCCTTTAACCGCCGATGATAGCAACGAACGAGACACCCGTTTCAAGGGTTTAAAACAAGAATGCGGTCTTCATTTGCCCTTAACCCCCGGAGAAGCACAAAGTCTCGACGCAAGCTCCCTATAACTGCCGGGGTGGAAAGTTTGCCGGTGCGATCGGTTCCTAGACGTTAGACAATGGTTAATGATTATTAATCCCCCATTAACCATGGCTATTTTAGAAAGTTTTCTCGAAGTCGGCCCTCTCAAGTGGTTTTATCGACAGGTTAACCCCGATCAACAACCGGACACAACCCCCGTGATCCTACTCCATGGTTTACCCGCCCATGGCTATATTTGGCGAGAATTATTGACCAGTTTAGAAGAATATAACATTAATGCCATTGCCCCCGATTGGATCGGTTCCGGTTTATCCGCTAAACCCGATGCCAGAGATTTCGCCTACACACCTAGCGCTTTTTGTCAAGCCTTGGCCGATTTTATTCAAGCTCTCCAATTGCCGAAAATCTCCCTCATTGTCCAGGGTTTTTTAGCCTCCGTCGGGTTACAATACGCCCTAGAAAATCCCGATAAAATTGAGTGCTTGATCGTTTTAAATACTCCCCTCTCCAGTGATGTTAAATTACCCTGGATAATGAAACAATGGGGGCTACCTTTCCTCGGAGATATGGCGACTCAAGACCCCTTATTAGTCGATCGTACTTTAGAAACTGGTAGCGGTTTTGTGATTAGTGATGCAGATCTGGCTATTTTCCGTCAACCTTATCTAAAAACTTCGGCAGTGGGTCGCGCTTTACTGGCCACGATTCGCAATTTAAACCTATCGAAAACTATGGCAGAAATTGAGACAGGTTTAGAGAACTTTGAAAAACCTATCCTTTTTGTCTGGGGAATGGCGGATCCTTGGTTATCTTCTGTCACTGTCGAAAAATTAGCTACTAAATCAGGAGTGGAATTAATCTCCCTCGCAGAAGCGAAACACTATCCCCAAGAACATTGGTCAAAAGAAATTAGTCCCCAGATTATTAATTTTCTCGGACGCAAAACCTAAAACCCGATACTTTCTGGGAATTGATAGCAAAATCTCCCTAGAAAGTATTGATCAAGTTATCCTTAGTATATCACTGTAGTTCTGCACTGGCCACCACCTATGGAAATACCAGCTTTAGGAAGGATAAATATAACAAATAATCCCCCAGATATTAATAATTTAACCGATTGGGAGCGAGTTAAATCGATGGGTGATCTAGAAATCGAGGCTAATGCTTTGTCAGATCCCGATGCACTTCCTTTTGATGATGATTGGGAAAATGCGGCGATTATTTCTGCTTACAATAAATTAACATCTCAATAATTGCTAAAACTGATAATTGTCTCAGGGTTACTTGTTATGAAAGTTTAATAGACTGTTGATCAAGAAAATAGTGATAAAATTTTTTGTTAGCTCAAAACAATAAGCAGGTAATCATTTGATAGTAATCATTCTACATTACCCTCAAATCGAATTACTTAATATTGATTATTTGAACCATATTTTCAAGTCTATGTATATAGGCCTGATGATATCTCCATGCTTCTAAAATACTTTGTAATAATTCATCTTTTGAAAAACAACCAGAATCAGCTACATCTTCAATTTGTCTGATTAGATCATCTTCTAACTCCAATTCTAGCATACTCACTTGTTTAGTTGTGTCTGCCATACTTTTATCTATCTAAAAGTTGATGGAACTATCATACCATAGGAACTCAGCACTGTGGTATCTATTAAACCCCACAATATACCCACATTACACCCATTGCTAGGTCTTGCATATATGTATATATAATACCACCTACTAAATACCCTATTATACCCCCTGTTGTACCTAATGATGAATAAAACCTAAGATTATTTTAGTTAAAATTTGCGAAAAATAGCTTTTTAATAGCAAATAAGTCGATAAGTCGATGGTATTTGACCTATGCACCCATTAAGTACCGTCAGGACTCGTTTATGTTGACTTAACATATCTGGTGTAATTGCTTGACATATCTAGTGTAATTGCTTGACATATCTAGTGTAATTAGGGTTGACATATCTGGTGTAATTAGGGTAAGATGGGATACTGTGACTTAGGATGCTAAGTTTCTAAAGGCAGACTATTATGGACATCTATAAGAAAGGACGATGACAACCCTTAAATCAGACTGTAGGGTCAATTCATGAATTGACCCTACACTATATAGGAGATAAAACTATGTACGTTAATCCTTGTAGCCCCCACGTCGATGCGAGCTTTTTCAGTGCGAGCTTTTTCAGTTGGGATGACTTTCTGGAGGATCATCGCTCTAATCCCCACAAACTCATCGACTGGATTAAACAGAATCATCCAGAGTTGGTAGAGAAGGCAAAAAACGGCAATCTATCACCTGAAACAATCGGTTTCTGGCAAAAAGTTCTCAATTCTGAGTTGGTCTGCGTCAATCCCCGGGACCTCCACGGTGAGGTTATGGTGACAGATGCGATCAATGCTAATCCTGTGAGTCGCAAGTGGGCTAATCGATTTTTGTGGGCTATTATCAGCGACCATCTAAGTCACTGTAAGGTTATGGTGACAGATGCGATCAATGCTAATCCTGCGAGTCGCAAGTGGGCTAATCGATTTTTGTGGGCTATTATCAGCTTACAATTCGTTTTAACGCTGATTTCGGGTGTTGGCTCGGAAATCCTGACTAACTCCGCTCAATTATCTAAAATCTACGCCGACAAAGTAGTAGAAGAACATCTCTATGCCACTCCTCGCCGAAACATAGCTGAAGGAGAACGAGTATTAGATCAGGCGAAAGTCGCTCAAAACATTTGCGATAAGAAAGCGGCTGAATATCAAAAAGAACGGGACAAGGATAAACTGTACGATCCTAAAACATCCAGTCTCTACGAAAAACTACATGGACGCCATGGAGTACCGTCAACCTACTTTGACAAGATACCTACAGCAGCTCTACCCTATTGTCTCAAGCCTAAACGGTTAGAAGCTGACGGAGAGAAACTGCGAGGGCAAGGTCAAAAGCAACTAGATTCAGTCCAATCTACTGTTGATCAGTAGTGCATCGATTCTGATGACGCTTTGGCATCGCAATAAGGCCAGCATTGCTGTAACCTTCGACCCAACCGCTAAACAGGCTTTTGACGAACTAATTCATGCTGTGGCGGAAGGATTGAACAATCAAGAGCCTCCTGCTATTGATGATGACAACCCATAAATCAATCACTAAATTAACAAAAAAAAATGGCTACCAGACAATTTCGAGTAAATCTTAGTCAAAAGGACTCTGAATATCTTAAAGAAATAGCTAAAGAGCTAGACTTAACAGAGTCTGAAGTAATTCGTAAAGGATTAAAACTCATGGCTTTATATGCTAAAACTGAGACGGAGGAAGATACTCAATTAATACTGCAAAAAGGTAATGAACAGAGACCACTACTAATTGTTTAGTTATGACCAGTGATTCAAAAAATGAGACAGGGGAAGTTAACAACCCAAAAGATCCCAGCGCTTCTTTGGCTCTTCCAACTGAAAGGAACTCTGTGCGTCATAATCTAAAGAAGAATCCGGAGCCTTATCATTTAGACAATGAAGTATCTGAATTTGGTAAACCAGCTACAGCTATATCACCCTCAGACCAAAGACATAATTTTAATACTAAAGTAGCTGGTTCCTTAGCAAGGTGGCTTTGGTTGGGATTGTTAACCACTGCTGGTTTACAAATTCTTTCTATTTGTCTCATTTCTTTTGCTTCTCTTGGAATTTTTAATTTAAATATAAATTTGAAAGCTATCGAAGAACAAGAAGTACAAAGTAGAGTGGATAAAGCGGCAACCCTAATTAATGATTCTTCTAAGACAATTTATACTTTTTTAGGGCCAATAGCTACAGCAGTCACCGCCTTTTATTTTAGTGGTTTGGGTAGTTCGTCGAAAACTAACGATGAAAACTCTGAAAATGAAAAAAATGAATAGAACTTTCAAAAAAACACGAAAAAATCTCTCCCATTGGTAATTTTAGTACAAGGGCTAGAAATCTCAACATCAGAAACCTCTCCTCCCCACTCCCCTATACTTTTAAAGTGGAATAAAGTTTTAGCTTAATTAATCTGGTTAGAGGCCTGTTTTTGTCGTTTCTAAATACCCCTGATAACTTGACCGGAACCGTTCGATCGATAAGTCCTTTGTCCAATATTCTACCAGAGCATGACCCCAGGCCCAAGCTTCCTTGTCAGCAGTGCTAGAATTTTCTAATAGTATTGGCCAAAGTGCCAATAAATCAAAACTTTTATTCTCCGTATTTAAGAGAGAAGAAAGCTCGTAGGCCATCTGTAATTTACCGATCGCTACTGGTAATTGTTCCACAGGAATTTGTTCAGCTAAAAGATAGGCTAAAGTCGGTCTTCCCGTGGCTAAAGTGGAGATAAAACCTAGAATAGGACTTTTTAATAGGGCCGTTAAACCTTGCCCCGTGGCCATCTGTAAAGTATAGCGATCGATTATTTTCGCCGCTGCCAGGGTTCGAGTTTCCAAATCCGCTAAAAAACGGGCTAAACGCAACTGTTTTGCGGGTGAAATTGCCCCCAGCAAAGCGATTGATAACTCCTCATCCCCCCAAGCTTCTCTATCTGGCTGTTGACTGACCATCGGCAAAATGCGATCGCAAAGATCCTCGAATAATTCCGCCCGATACTGCAAGCATTCGCGGATATTGACTTCTTTGGGACTTTCTCCCGTCAGCCAATTATAGGGAGGTTGCCACTCTCGCACCGGACGCAGGCGATCAACTTGAGAAACACAGACTATAACTGGTAAATTGTCAATAGTTTGTTGCAAATCTTTAAGAAAAGCCTCATCCATGGACAGGGCGGGATCGAGGGCGGGGGTGACAAGAATCAATAAATCGGCGTTTTTGGCATAATTAAGAACCTTTTGCCGATCATCGGCCCGATTTGCCTGTTCGTAGCCCGGAGTATCCCAGAGGATTAACTCGTCCCCTTCTGGGGTTTGCCAATGGTAGGATTGGATGGCATCGGTACTGGGCAATAGATCCACTTGGGCTAAATCGGACCGAAAGAGAGTATTAATTAAACTGCTTTTGCCGGCCCCGGTGCGTCCAACCAGCAGAATGTTAACCGGTTGGCGATCGATTTCCGTGATTGGTTCAGCTTGGGCGAGAATTTCTTTGAGAGTAGTAGTGGCGATTTTGGTCTTGGTGGGGAGAGTGGGGGCGAGATTGCCGCCACTGTAGAGTAACACCGCTTGACGAGAGAGATTTCTTAGGGCATTTTCCCGCAAAACTTGCCCTAAATTGACTAATAATTGCTGATCCGCTCGATCGCTGTACTTTTGACTGGCCACTTTAGCCACAGCCGCAGCGGGATTGATCACCCATTGCGCCCAATTCCAGACCTGCCAAAGTTTCTGGGCCGAGGGTTGCAATTTTTGATAAACTTCGTAGGCCTGATAGGCTTGGCTGATGGTGATTTGATTCAGGGCCGGGGAAAGATTCTGCATCCAGCGATCGCTATCATCCACAGTTCCCCGAATTAAACCGTAGGCCTGGGGAATGTAAATATTTAATAAGGGGTACTTGACATCGGGGTAATATATATGGGCGATGGCACTGACCAAATCCTGACAGCGTTGCCAAAAAGTCGCCCAATCTTCCCAAACTGGGCGATCATTGCGGGCCTCGACGATAATCCTCTCGATAATTTCCTCGACATTTCCCCCGGAATCACCCTCAGGAGGGGTTAATTCTGCCTTAATTTCCCCGATGGCGGCTTCAATTTCCCCGACTGCTGGGCGCGTCCATTTGACCAACAGGAAGCGCCAAGCCACAAAAATCAGGGTAAAAACTGCCCAAATCCAATTCAAACCCCATTGATTGATCTGGACACTGGCGGCCACGATCAGAAAAATCACCACAGCGGCGATCGGAACTGCTAAAATCAACCCTTGCCAAGTTTTTAACCGTAACATTGCTCGATCTGGTTTTTTTCCATTCTACCGATCTCTGATTCTCGGTTAGGGGGCAGAAATTAAGCTCTCTTGGGTTTGGTGGGTAAAATGTATTCTAAGATACAGTACCGCCGGCGAAGGACTAGAACGAACCACAAAGACACAAAGGACACAAAGATTGATCGCTCCTATATAAGTTAAACCGATCACACAAAGAATAAGAGAGCAGAAATTAGACAGTGGCATCAATTTGGGCGAGGATTGCTGTGGACAACTGACAAAGTTGTTGATGACAAGGACCATTACTGGCCATGATCCCCCCCCATTGCCGCACATCGCCGCGATTATAGCGCACGGGTTGACCGTCAAAATAGGAGAATTTGCCGCCTGCTTCCGTTAAAATCAACTCTGGGGCGGCAAAATCCCAGTCTTTAGCCGCCGATTTCCCCGATAGGGAGATATAAACATCGGATTTTTGTTCGAGGATCGTGGCAATTTTACAGCCCACACTAGCCACATAATTTTTACCTAAGAAGGGTATTTGACTTAATAAATTATCAAAACGTTGGTCGCGATGGGTACGACTAACCACCAGATAGAGATCGGTAATTTTATCTTTATTGGCAACTTTTACCTGTGTAATATTTCCGTCGCTAGTTTCTAGAAAAGTGCCTTTTCCTTTTTGGGCAAAATAGAGTTTTTCTTGATCCGGCAGGGCAACCACGGCGATGATCGGTCTTCCCTGATAACATAAGGCGATATGTAGGGCATATTCTCCCGTTTTGTTGATAAAATCGCGGGTTCCGTCCAAAGGATCGATAATCCATACCCAATCTTTCGGGATAGCTTCATTGCCTTGATGGGTTTCCTCGCTCAGATAACCAAAGTCGATATCAGAAAAATTTGTTTGTAATTCCCCTAAAATATAGTTATTTGCCGCTAAATCCGCCGCCGTCACCGGTCCGCCTTTTTTCTTCTTGTTAACGGCTAAATCCTGTTCACCCCGGTGGTAGGATTGGAGAATTTTAGCACCACCCCAACCCACGGCACGAGTCACAGCTAAAATGCGATCGAGTGTTTCGGTATCTTGACAGGTTAAATTAATCATAAAATAGCCTCAGTTTTTCAGACTTATTATCTACTAAGTAGTCGTGCAAAATAAATTTCCTAGTGAAGATAGGCAAGAGGCAATAGGCAATAGGCAATAGGCAAAAGCTTTATCGAAATGTGTAATTAATTTTGCTTAGGTACTTAAATTGAAAGACTGGCTTCTTAGCTTATCATCCCTTGCTTCCTAGCTACTGACTGGCTTAATTTTGCCCCTGCCAAAAATAATCGGCGGGTTTTTTGGTTTCTTCCGGTGATGATTGAGGAGTGTTTCCTAAGAAAACCGAGCGCTGGCTGACGCGATCGCCTAATCTTCTTTGGACTCGACTGGGAATACCGTAACCGTAGGCAATATGACCTTTTCCTGCTAGGACGATGATCTGATAGTCGGGATGAGCTTGCCAGAATTTAGCGATCGCATCGGCCATGGTTTCATCCCAGAGGACCTGTGCCAGAAAAAAGCGATCGAATCCCTGACTTTTGCCCCCCGTGTGTTGCTGATAAACGGCTAAGATCTGTTGACGGTACTCCTCGTTATCCTGGTTTATTTCGCTTTTAGGGGGAATGTAGGTCATTTCTGAGGTGGAGAGGCTTTCTAAGCCCTCTCGTGCCACTTTTCTAGTGATTTCCGTGGGTGTATTGAGGGCGATCAATGGTAGTTTTTTCGCCTTGGCCAAGCGCAGGATCGGGGCGTAAAATTCCCAATCAAATCCCCAACGTTGGTCGTATTCACTTTTTTCTCTCAACTGATTTTCGCTAATTTTGCCGGCTAAATACTGATCCAAATAGATTTGGTAAGGACGTTGAAACATCTCGAAAGCGATCGCTATTTGGGGATTATTAGCCTGTAAATACTCGATAATAGCTAATTGGGCCTGATGATCGGCTTGACTATCGTGCCTTTCTCCCAGATAAATAATCTCGGCTGTTTTTAAATCTGCCAGAATTTGTTTTTGGCTATTAGTAAAACTCCAGGCCCGGGGCAGCAAAATAAACAGTAAGCAGAGGGCAAGGAAAACGGGAAAAAAGCGTCGAGAGAATTTCATCTTTTTAAAGGTCTTTTAAAAAACCTAAGTAGATAGGTATTAAAAACTTTCAGATCCCCCCGGCTATCGGCACCCCCCTTATTAAGGGGGGTAGGGGGGATCGAACCTAAAATCCATTTTTAATTTAATTATAACCAGCTACTTATCTTAACCGAAGCCAAGACAAAAAAGGTGGGCAATGCCCACCCCCAAAAATTTTCAGAGAACCTTTCTGGTTTAGTAGGTTTCTACGTGCCAGCGATGTTCTTTTTTCAGTTGTTTCTGATAGACAGACCAATCAGCGCCATTTTTAGCAGCAGCACCACTGATAGCATCGTCGATACCATCTTCCATCCCTTTCAGTCCGCACATATAAGCGTGGGTTTTGGGACTTTGGAGTAGATTCCAGATTTCGTCAGCGTGTTCGGCTACCCGGTGTTGAATATACATTCTGCCGCCCTGGGGATTTTGCTGTTCCCGGCTGATGGCATAGGTGAGACGGAAGTTATCGGGGAATTCCGCCGCGATTTTCTCTAATTCTTCTTGGTAGAGAATATTGGCCGTTTTGGGAACTCCGAAAATCAACCAAGCTAGACCTTTGAATTTATAATCTTCGTGTTGTTCCTTGAACATCCGCCAGAGGAAAGCTCGGAAGGGAGCGATTCCCGTCCCGGTGGCCATCATAATGATAGTGGCATCTTCATCACCCGGTAGCAGCATTTCCTTACCCACGGGGCCGGTAATAGCCACATCAGCGCCCACCTCTACATTACAGAGATGGGTGGAACAAACCCCATAAACGGTTTCCTTGGTTTCTGGGTGTTGGTATTCCAACTGACGCACGCAGAGGGATACGGTTTTATCGTCTAATTTATCACCATGACGGGTGGAGGCGATCGAATAGAGTCTCAATTTATGAGGTTTGCCATTAGCATCGGTACCCGGGGGGATAATACCGATACTTTGCCCTTCTAAATAGCGTAAATTGCTCCCAGAAAGGTCAAAGGTGACGTGTTGTACGATGCCGATACCCCCCTCATCAACGAGAGGATAATTCTCGATACATTTGCCGATAAAGGGTTGATTCGGACGGTAGATATTGACGGGGATATCTGTTTTTTCTTTCGCTTGAGTCATGGCCTTTTTCTTGGTCTGTTCGGGGACGGGCGATGATTGAGCGATTGGCTGTGGTGTGGAGGCACTAGAAACAGTTGCTACGGGGGCAATCCCATTGAAGGGTTTGATGCTGACGATACGACCACCTAAACGGGTAATCCGACGCATTTCTTGATTCATGCGACTGTAGGGAACCGTGAAAAACACGCTTCCACTCTGACGGATTGAATAATCCAAGCTGTCAGTATTGTCGTTTTGATTGAGACCCGCCACTTCGTAAACAAATAAACGGTTTCCCGCTAGTGTACTCGGACTGTACATTAAATATAACTCCCAACTCAAGTCACGATAATCGTTCCATAGTTTAGCCTACCATCGGTACACTACACCTAGGCCTAATTGAGAGTTATCTTAAAAAAACCACAGACATCGCTTTTATCTTTGCCTAAGGATAGGTCAACTCTCTGGTTAAAATCTGTTACATTTGCAGCATTTTACTTTTTATTAAGATTTATGTTACTTTTTCCCGTTTATGCTAAAAATCCCCCTGGTTGGCCTGATGAGGACAAGAGCGGGGGACAGATATTAGCAATAATTATTTTATGAACTACTCGGCCGCAGCAGCGTTTAAGGGTTTAATGCTGACGATGCGAGCGCCTAAACGGGTAATCCGACGCATTTCTTGATTCATGCGGCTATAGGGAACGGTTAAAAAGACACTGCCACTCTTACGGATAGAATAATCTAGGTTATCAGTATTGTCATTTTGACTCAAACCGACGACTTCATAGACAAAAAGGCGATTTTCTTTGGCACTAGAGAGACTTTGCATCGAAATGGCTCCGACATTGATGTTATAGTTCTCTAGTTTAGCCTAGCAGGGAGACTAGCAATCTAGTTAGGGTTTGCGGCAAAAAGTTTCTCGTGGGGCCAGGGTGTGGGGTGTAGGGTGTAGGGTGTAGGGTGTAGGGTTTTATTTTAAGGTACTTTTCCCCTGAAATTTCCCCCCGATCCCTCCAATGGCTGGCACTTTTTGATTTTCCAAAAGTCTAAACGTCTTACCCAACAAGGTTTTTAGATTTATTCAGCCAACCCTAGTTAATGGCCGATTTACGCCTGTTTATTGTACCATAACGCTCGATCGCAATTGTCCACAGGCTGCATTGGCCGCTAAACCTCTCGAATAACGGACAGTAACAGCGACTTTTTCCTGTTCTAAAATAGTTTTAAAAGCCTTAATTCTTTTTTCATCAGGCCGTTGATAATCCACCTCTTGAATGGGATTATAGGGGATTAAATTGACGTGAGACTGAAACCCTTTCACCAGTTTGACTAATTCCCTTGCGTGTTCGGGTAAATCATTCACTCCCGCTAAAAGAATGTATTCAAATGTCACCCTTCGTCCCGTGATTTGAACGTATTCCTGACAGTCTTGGATCAGATTACTTAGGGGATAATGGTCGGCACTGGGGATTAATTTAGATCGAACTTGTTGATTAGAAGCATGGAGACTAACAGCAAAAGTTACTTGTAAATTATGTTCGGCTAGTTGCTTGATTTTATGGGGTAATCCCACGGTAGAAATCGTTAAACAACGCTGACCGATCCCCACATCTTGATTGAGGGAATGAATCGCTGTCACCACTTCGGGGATATTTAATAAAGGTTCCCCCATACCCATAAATACCACATGACTAACTCGCTGTTGAAAATCCTCCTGTACTGTTAACACTTGGTCAACGATTTCATAGGCTTTTAAATTACGAGTAAAACCACCTTTTCCTGTGGCACAAAAATCACAGGCCATCGGACAACCCACTTGGGAAGAAACACAGACTGTTAATCTTTTTTCACTAGGAATTCCCACCGCTTCGATAATTAAACCATCGGCCAGTTTTAGCAGATATTTACGAGTGCGATCGGGTGCTACACTGCGATAATGTATAAGGGAACGACCGATAGGATAATCCGCCAGCTTGCTGCGCCATTCTTGGGGGAATACGGAAATATCCGCCAAAGAATGCACCCCTTTTTCGTATAGCCATTGGTGTAATTGTTTCCCCCGATAAGCGGGTTGTCCCTGGTCTTTTACCCAGTCGGTCAGTTCCTCTAAAGATTTCGCCAGTAAAGTCATAATTATTATCGTTGATCACCTTATCATTCTAACCGATAGCTCATGCTTAGTAGCAAAACCGTAACAAAATTGTATTGATTAATTGACATTTTTTCCCTTTGCTCCTTCTCTAGTCTTTGTTAGTCAATTAAATACTTAAAACTATAACTTAAGTAGGTAGGTGTTAAAAGTTTTCAGATACCCCCGCCTATCGGCACCCCCCTTATCAAAGGGGGCAGGGGGGATCGAACCTCAAATCCATTTTTAATTTAATTATAACCAGCTACTTAAACTGAGCCTGACGACAAAAATAAATCTAGTCTTAAGCTTGACTTTTTTACTTTTCATTTAATCTAACTGTTCAAAGGGAACTGTCAGCGCCATAATAATCGATGGACTTCGATCGAGAACAGAAATTTTATGAGTTGCCAGCAAAAAAAGTCAATATGGGGAAATAAGGAGCTATTCAGTTGTAAAAGCAATATTTAAGCGAAAATTTATGAAAATCGCTATTTTATCGCAAGATACTTCTCTTTATTCGACCAAGCGACTGAAAGAGGCGGGAGAAGCCCAAGGCCATGAGGTACGAGTGATCAATTATTTGCGCTGTTATATGAACATCACCTCCCATAAACCCACGGTTGTTTATAACGGTAAACCCTTAGAGAGTTTCGATGCGATTATCCCCCGTATTGCCGCCTCAAAAACCTTCTATGGAACCGCAGTCGTCCGACAATTCGAGGTGATGAATGTTTTTACTGCCAACGACTCGCAAGCAATTTCTCGGTCGCGGGATAAATTGCGTTGTCTGCAAATCCTCGCTCGGGAAGGGATAGGTTTACCGGTGACGGGAATTGCTCACGCAACTCAAGATATCGATGGTTTAATCGAAACCGTCGGCGGCACCCCCCTAGTGATTAAATTATTAGAAGGAACCCAAGGTATTGGGGTAGTCTTAGCGGAAACCGATCAAGCAGCCAAGTCAGTTATTGAAGCTTTTCGGCAATTAGAGGCTAATATTCTAGTACAAGAGTATATTAAAGAGGCCAGTGGGGCAGATCTGCGCTGTTTTGTCATCGATGGAAAAGTGGTAGCCTCGATGAAGCGACAGGGGGCCGAAGGGGATTTTCGTTCTAATCTTCACCGCGGTGGCAAAGCAGAAAAGATAAAATTAACCCCAGAGGAACGCAGTACGGCTATACGGGCCACTAAAGCCATGGGTTTACGGGTTGCGGGTGTGGACCTATTGCGGTCTAATCACGGGCCTGTGGTTATCGAGGTCAATTCCTCTCCCGGTTTAGAAGGAATAGAAGGGGCCACTGGTGTGGATGTGGCCAAAAAAATTATTGATTTTGTCGCTAAAAATGCCACCCTAGTCCTAAATCGCGATCGATATCAATATTAGCCGTCAGCCTTGCATCAGTTATCAGTTATCAGTTATCAGTGGGTAAGTTATCAGTCAATAGTATTAAGCGATAAGGGACTTGCGTGGAAATAATATCCCAATTGATCGGAGGGCGCAAGCTTTGCGCCCCTACAGTAACGGATTTTCTTCACAATGTAGGGGCGAACTGCGTTCGCCCAAAAGGTACATTATCAAAGCGCAAGTCCCTAAGCTCGGAGCTGCCTTTTTACAGAAAAAAATCTCCCCACACCCCACACCCTACACCCCACACCCCACACCCCTTAAATAG
>NZ_JAQMSY010000213.1:0-20727 GCF_028329095.1 Microcystis sp. CS-574 | reverse complement strand
GTTTTTTGCTGTCAACTGATAACTGATAACTGATAACTGATAACTGATAACTGATAACTGATAACTGATAACTGATAACTGATAACTGATAACTGATAACTGATTTACATTCTTTCCAAAACGGGAATTCCCAGGAGAGATAAGCCTAATTTTAGGGTTCTTGCCGTTAAATCACACAAAACTAAACGAGAGGTTTTAATCGGTTCTGCTGCTTTCAGAACGGGACAATTTTCGTAGAAACGATTATACTTTTTACTGAGTTCATAAAGATAATCACATAAACGATTGGGTAATAAATCCTCTTCCACTGCACTAATTACTTCCGGCAGTTGCAGTAATTGTTTAGCCAGAATTAATTCGCTTTCATCCTTGAGAATTAGCGGTGAATTGGCACTTAAATCCTGAAAATTAATACCACCTTCGCGACTGATACTCTGGACCCTAGCGTAAGCGTACAGCATATAGGGGGCGGTGTTGCCTTGCAGATTGAGCATTTTGTCGTAACTGAAAACGTAGTTACTATTGCGATTTTGGCTGAGATCGGCGTATTTAACGGCACTTAAACCGACAGTTTCGGCAGTCTTAGCGATAAAATCGCCGGTTTCTTCTCTTTCCTCGCTTGCCAGTCTTTTTTCTAAGTCAGCTAGGGAATAGGCGATCGCTTGATCGAGTAATTCTTGTAATTTTACCGTCTCCCCGGAACGAGTTTTTAATTTTTTACCATCTTCCCCTAAAACTAATCCAAAAGCGACGTGAACCACTGCCACATTATCGGGTAAAAATCCCGCTTTTTTAGCCACCTGAAATACTTGGGCAAAATGGTTAGCTTGTCCAGCATCAGTAACATAAATTATTTTTTCGGCCTTATCTTCACGCACTCGATAACAAATTGCCGCTAAATCGGTGGTAGCGTAATTATAGCCGCCGTCGGATTTCTTGACAATTAGGGGCAAAGGATCCCCCTCTTTGTTGGTAAAACCATCGAGAAAGACGCATAAAGCGCCATTGTCTTCTATTAGCAATCCCTGTTGATCTAATTCTCTGATTACTGTCTCAAGGTAGGGATTATAAAAAGATTCCCCCCTTTCCGTCAGTTTTATATCGAGAATATCATAGATTTTCTGAAATTCCCGTCGTGATTGTTGACAAAGTAACTGCCATGCTTGACGACTTTGAGGATCACCTGACTGTAATTTTACTACGGCTTGACGGGCAGTTTCTTTAAAGTTTTCGTCTTCATCAAAACGAATTTTAGCCTTTTTATAAAAGCTAACTAAATCCCCTAAATCAAGAGCATCTGCTTGGGTTAAAGCGCTAGGATAAGCTTCTTGTAGATAGGTGATTAACATCCCGAATTGAGTACCCCAATCCCCGACGTGATTAAGACGAATTACTTGATGATGACGAAATTCCAAAATCCGAGCAATACAATCACCAATTATAGTCGATCGCAAGTGACCGACGTGCATTTCTTTAGCAATATTGGGACTGGAAAAATCGACAATAATTTTTTGACTGGGGTTAGCAGTGGCAACTCCTAAACGGTTGTCAGTAATTAGGTCTTTTAATTGGGTTTCTAGATAACTGGGTTTAAGGGTAAGATTGATAAAACCAGGTCCGGCAATTTCGGGGGGTTGACAGAGATCATCTATCTCTAGATTTTTTAGTAAAGTTGTCGCCACTTCCCGCGGTTTTTGTTTTAATTCTTTGGCTAAAGAGAGGGAAATATTACATTGATAATCGCCAAAACGGGGGTTACTAGCGGCGACAATTAGAGGATCGGTAGCGGCAAAGTTTTCCCCAAAGGATTTAACTAGGGATTGGGAAAAACGCTCTTTTATTTGTTGGATAATGGCAGTCATAGAGAGAATTTAGCAATGAATGTTAGAAGTCTATGGGGAATTAGGAAATTTATCTTGCTCTCATCTTGAATAGAATTGAGCCGGACGGGGTATTATGTCCATTTTCTTGGTACATTATAAGCATCAAATTTAGTATCTTTACTAATTAGAATTAGCGATCTGTTTAGAGACTGAGCAATTAGCATTCTATCAAATGGATCACGGTGATACAAGGGTAAAGTACAAATTTTTAGAGTATCAGAAAATGATATAGACAGTAAGGTTATATCTGATGCTTCTAGTTTAGTTTCAATGGTTTCATAACTTTTTTGTAGGGCTAACTTACCTAAATTTAACTTAATCGCGATTTCCCAGAGACTAACAATACTGACATAAACTTCAGGAGCAAAATCAATTTCCTCCCGAAGATTATTAGGTAAGTTAGGATCGTTTTCAGTTAACCAGATGAAAGTATGGGTGTCCAGAAGAAAAGATGTCATCACATATATTCCTGAAAATCTTCCAAAGACTCATCAAAATCATCGGACAAAGGTAAGGTAAATGTACCTTGTAAAATTCCTGAACGACGTTTTCTAAGAGAAGGTTTCTCTATAATAACATCTGATTGATAATTGGCAATCAAATATTCAGCATAGTGAAGCAGCTCTATTTTTAAGAACTCTGGCATTGTTTCGACAGTTTCTAAGATTTTTGTGTCTATATTCATAAGTTCTGGATACTTAATCTCAGCAAATTTTTACTAATTACTTATTCCTTAACCAATAAAACCACGGCATAAACTGCGATACCTTCTTCTCGTCCCACTGGTCCCAATTGTTCGTTAGTAGTGGCTTTAATTCCCACCTGGTCCGGATTAATCTTGAGAGTTGCTGCTAATTTGGCTCGCATCGCAATAAGGTGAGGTTTCATTTTCGGTTTTTCGGCAACAATTACCGAATCAATATTATTAATCTGCCAACCTTTATCGATAATTAATTGATTAACTTGTTCTAATAATTTTAAACTATTCGCCCCTTGCCATTGTGGGTCTGTGGGGGGAAAATAATGACCGATATCGCCTAAACTAAGCGCACCCAGCATGGCATCCATAATAGCATGGGTTAAGACATCGGCATCACTGTGACCCAATAAACCGACAGTATGGGCAATTTCTACTCCTCCTAAAATTAAAGGTCTTCCTGTTACCAATCGGTGGATATCGTAGCCGTTACCAATACGAATATTCATAGAGCAGTCCTCATTGTCGGTGTTTCTGCAAATGTGAGATGCACCCAAATTGCGGTAGAATTTTCTTGGGGATAATCTCCTAAATTCTGACTATCCACTGCCGATTGCCGCAAAGGATAGCCATTTATTCTATCAGATTGAGAAGATATTAAATATGATAACACTTGTGACTATATTTTTCACTGCCTTGCTGGCAGTTACGGATTTTACTTACCAAGTTTTGATTCATTTTCCCATACAAATCCTCAATTCTTTGGGGTCGTTGCTGTCCTATGGAGTAATCGGACTGATAATTTTAGTCCTAGTGTGGATTGTAGGTGACTGATTTCTCGGTAGAAAAAAATGAGAGAATCAGCCTTAGCCAATTCTCCCCAATTTAAACCAACCTTTAATTTTTACTGTTCACTCACTAGCCACTGCTTGGGGTTGTCCTTGCGGTTGGAATTGGAACAGAGAATAAACCACGTTACGACGGATATCAATCATCATTTCTAAAAACATCTCGTAGCCTTCCTGTTTATACTCAATTAGGGGGTCTTTTTGACCGTAACCGCGTAAACCAATCGACTCGCGTAAAGCTTCCATAGCTTGCAGGTGTTCGCGCCATAACATATCGATTTGTTGCAGGATAAAATAACGTTCGGCATCGCGCATGAAACCGGCGCGAATATTATCCACTTGACGTTCTTTAATTTCGTAGGCTTTGCGAACTTCTTCGTGTAGGAACATCTTGATATCATTAACACTCATCTCCTCGATATCTTTAGCGGTAATATCTGCCAACAGATAGACAAATTCCTGAGATTTACTAATCAGTTTTTCCAAATCCCATTCTTCCGCCGGCAGTTCGGGATTAACATAAGCCATGACGATTTCATCCATGGTTTTTTCGGCGTATTGCAGCACCTGTTCTTTTAAGTCCATCCCCTCCAAAACCCGACGACGTTCGGCATAAATAGCGCGCCGTTGATTATTCATCACCTCGTCGTATTCAAACACCTGTTTCCGGGCATCATAATAGAAGGTTTCCACTTTTCTTTGCGCTCCTTCCAGGGAACGAGTTAACATTCCCGACTCAATGGGCATATCTTCTTCCACCCGGAAGGCATCCATTAAACCAGCCACGCGGTCGCCCCCAAAAATCCGCAATAAATTGTCTTCTAGACTTAAAAAGAAGCGTGTAGAACCGGGGTCGCCCTGTCTGCCCGCCCTGCCTCGCAATTGGTTGTCAATACGGCGGGATTCGTGGCGTTCCGTCCCGATAACGTGCAGTCCGCCCCTTTCTACTACCTCATCGTGTTCTTTGCCTGTGTAATCTTCATAACTTTTGCGAATTAATTTATAGACTTCCCGTAACTTTTGAATAACCGGGTCATCCGTGGGGGCTTTTTCGGCTGCGATAGCGATTTTTTCTTCTACTTCTAATTCGGGTAAACTTTGAGTTCCGTGGGTATCAACGGCAAATTTAACCGCTTCTTTCAGGGCATTTTCTACCTCTTTCGGTAACTCGGTGGGAAAAATTTCCGCCGAGGCGCGCCAGTTTTTCTTCTTCTTACCCGGGGCGAATCCTTGCGGGCGATTGCGTTCTCCTAAACTGGGTAAACTAAAGGCCAAATTGTCATCCTCGGGCATAACTAATTTCGGCATTAAATACTCGCGAATTTTCAATCGGGCCATATAGTCGGAGTTACCACCGAGGATGATATCGGTTCCCCGTCCCGCCATGTTCGTGGCAATAGTTACGGCTCCGGCCCGGCCTGCTTGGGCGACGATTTCCGATTCCCTTTCCACGTTTTCTGGACGAGCATTAAGTAAGTTATGGGGAATCTTTCTTCCCTGTAATAACAGCGAAAGCACTTCTGATTTTTCCACACTGGTGGTACCGACTAAAACCGGGCGACCCTGTTCGTGCATTTGTTGACATTCTTCGGCGACGGCGTTCCATTTTGCCTGTTCATTTTTATAGACCACATCGGCTAAATCTTGCCGACGAGAAACGCGGTTAGTGGGAACAATTGTTACTTGCAGGTTATAGACTTTTTCTAGTTCCGTTTCTTCGGTTTTAGCCGTCCCAGTCATGCCGGATAATTTCGGATAGAGTAGGAAAAAGTTTTGATAGGTAATCGTGGCTAAGGTTTGGGTTTCCTGTTGAATTTCTACCCCTTCCTTAGCCTCCACTGCCTGATGTAAACCATCGCCCCAACGTCGCCCCGGTAATACCCGTCCCGTGAACTCATCAACAATAACAATTTCACCACTGCGAACGATATAGTTAACGTCTTTTTTCTGGAGTTCCTTGGCACGAATAGCGTTAGAAATATAGTGCGCCCAGGGATTTTCTTGGTCGTATAAATCGGTAACTCCTAATAGTTCTTCCGCTCTTTTAAAGCCTTCATCGGTCATTAAAACGTTACGGTCTTTTTCGTTAACTTCGTAGTCTCCCGGTCCGTCTTCTACTTTTTGGCGCACTAATTGCTTGGCGATTTCGGCGGCGAGAATATATTTTTCTGTGGGCCGATCGATCGGTCCTGATATAATTAATGGAGTTCTGGCCTCATCGATAAGAATGGAGTCCACTTCGTCGATAACGCAGTAGTTAAAGGGTCTTTGGACAACTTCCCCCATCACTGTAGCCATGTTATCGCGCAGATAATCAAAGCCGAGTTCGCTGTTAGTGGTGTAGGTGATGTCACAGGCATAATTTTTCTTTCTTTCTTCTGGACTCATGCCGGCTTGAATTAGTCCCACACTTAACCCTAAAAAGCGGTGTACCTGCCCCATCCATTCCGCGTCACGACGGGCGAGATAATCGTTAACGGTGACGACGTGAACCCCTTTTCCGGTCAATCCATTCAAATAAGCGGGGAGTGTGGCAACCAGGGTTTTTCCTTCCCCGGTTTTCATCTCGGCGATTTGTCCTTTGTGGAGTACCATTCCCCCCAATAACTGCACGTCAAAGTGACGCATCCCTAAGACTCGGATTCCCGCTTCCCGGACAATGGCGAAAGCTTCGGGGAGGATTTCCTCGAGAATCTCCTCTCTTTGCTCATAATTTCTCGCTTTGTCCAATCTTTCCTTAAATTCGCTGGTTTTGCTCCTTAATTCCTCATCGGACAGGTTTTTAATGTCTTCTTCCAGCAGGTTGATTTCGGTGACGAGGGGCTGAAATTTTTTAATTTTGCGGGCGTTAGGGTCTCCGAGTAGGGCTTTTAACATAGCAGTTTTTATTCTCTCGCTTCGATTGGCTCTTGATCTGTGGTGTTAACAATTGTATCACTCTCGTTGGGAGTGGAGAATCATTTATCGCTGAAAAGGGACTCTTGCCAGTGGGCAAAAATTAAGTTAATCTTCTCTCACCAGTGGCTTAACTAAAGGGGAAACCACCATATTTATGGATAATTATATCTATAGTTTCCATAATTGCGATCGATTCGCCTAAAATGGAGATAATTTGTTGATAATGTTCTAGGTCATCGTAGCTAAGGTGGCGACCTTTGCGGTCTTTTAGCCACTTCTGACACACTTGATAACCGCCGATATAAAAGTTCCAAATTTGGGGCGGAATCCCCGCAAAATACTGGTCAGAATTAATCGAAATTTGTTGTTTATTTTCGTTATATTTCACCTGTTCGACTAGATTGGAACCCGCCACGGGATAGCTACTAATTTCTTTTCCCGTTGCTTTCATTAGGTGTAAATGTACTAATCTGTCACCTTTTTTGACTAATTCCCAGAATAATTCTTGATTACTGGTTAGAGGAACACGAGGAAAGTCTATTTTTAAAAATTCGGCGTAACGTTGGCGATATTGGGGAGAGTGAAAGACAGCATAGATATAGTTAAAAATGTCTTCTGGACCAAAGGTTTTCTTTTTGTCTCCTTTGCCATCACTGATAAATTCTAAGTCAAGTTTTGCCGAAAGTTCGTTAATAAATTCTGGCGCTAGATTGGGACGGCGACCATTTGGCGAGTTGGTTGCTTCTGTTTCAAATAAGGTTGGGGTATTGGTTGGGTAAAGATAAAGGGGGAAGTTATGGTTAGATTCTTTCGTGATATTTGAAATCAAACAATCATTAGGAACTAAGTCAGTTATCCAAAAATGTCTATATTCATTATTTGCTATTTGACGAGAACAAACTAAACACAAATTTTCTTTGTTAAATATATGGTTTCTTAAATCAGGTCTTGTTCTATCCATAACATAATCAGAATAAAACATAAACCTATTGTCGAAGGGTCTATAAGCGCATAAGTCAAGGAATCTCCACAAGTCTATCTCTTGTTTCAAAACTGTAGCTGCTTTCTTCCAATCCCACTTTCCTAAATCATATTTATCAGAAAAAGAATTATCTAATTTATCTTGATTAACTAATTCAGTAATTCGTTTAACTATCTGCTCTTTATCGAAATCTATAGCAAAGTGATCACGATGACTCTTGAAACCATAGATATGAGTAATATATATTTCATCAATTCTATGATATTTATTATATTCACCTAGCGATTTTTCTGATTGAATTCTTAACAAATAAAATGGTTTTTTAGGCTCTATATCTAACCATTCAGTTGAACTAATATCATTTTCATCTAACCAATAATACTTACCCCCAACTAACTCTCTATTCTCTTTAACCTCTCTAACACCCCATAAATCAGCATGATAAACCTTGGCTAAATCTTGCTGACTATCTTGATACTTAATAAAAAACGCAATCGCTACACCTTGCTGAATATCAAACACATTTTGATCGGTTGAACCATCGGGACAAACTTCTTTTTTCTTACTATTCCCATGCAAATCTAAAACATAAATCTCATCAAAAGTCTGCATCAAATTTTGACGCATTCCCCGAAAAGTGGGATTATCCAAATAACCATGATTTGTAATTAAAGCCACAACTCCATAACCAGTCTCCGCTACCCGATACTGAGCAAAGCGAATAAACTTCACATAATCATCTAATAAACCTTTAGGGTTTCTCTCTCCCAATGGTTTTCCATCTAATTGATAATAATCCTTAACCAAATTCACAATCCAAGGGTCAGTATTCATCGACTGATAGGAATAGGGTGGATTGCCTAAAATCACCATAACTGGCATTTCTTGCTTAACATCTTTTGCCGCGGCTGCTTCATCGCGAATGCGATTTAAAAAACCGTCAGCAGGGGGAATTTGAAAAGCTTCCTGTAGGGTGTTAGTGAGATAGATTCCTAAGCGTTCATCGGCACTAAAATCATAGCCTAATTCCTGAAGTTGTAAACCTAATTTCATGTGTGCCACGGTGTAGGGAGCCATCAGTAATTCAAACCCAAAGAGACGGGGTAATAAATGTTTACTGACATAACTAGACCACATCCCTTTCTGTTGACGAAAACTGTCATAGATATGGTCGATAACAGAGTGTAAAAAAGTGCCAGTTCCCACAGCAGGATCGAGGATTAAAACCTGGTGAACTTCCTGAGTTTCTTGGCTATTATTAGGATTTTTAATAGTAATTTTTTTGGCATCGGCCAAACCTTTAGGAATCTGAAACTTATTTTTTAGAATATAGTCCACACTGCGAACCATGTAAGAAACCACGGGTTCAGGGGTATAATAAACCCCCCTAGACTCACGCATTTTACTATCGTATTCTGCTAAAAAAGTCTCATAAAAGTGAACCACAGGATCCTGCTTGCGCGTGCGTTTTCCAAAGCTGCTAAGAATACCATCCATGTCGGTTTGTTGTAAAATAGTGGCTAGAGTATCCACGGCCCAAGTAATCCGCTCATCTAATTCTGTACCAGCAATTTGATGAAAAATTCCCCGCAAAAAAGGGTTAGTTTTCGGTAGTCGAAATGCTGCCGTTTCCCTGGAAAAAGAACTTATTTGATCCGTATTACAGCGTGCTGCGAATAAACCATAACAGATTGTTTGTGCATACATATCCGCAAACTGCGCTTCATTGAGATCACTAATTAAAACTCGTTGAAAAGATTGCAATTGTTGCCGCAACATTCCCCCGCAATCTTGATCTTTTAAAGCTTGGCCGATTGCGTCTCTAATTAACTGCGCTAAAGCGGCCATTTTTTTGGCTAATTCTCGCGGTGTTGTTATCTGAATAACTTTTGAGAGGAAAAATTGACAGAACAATTGTTCTACTTGCAAAATACCCTGGGAATCAGGCTTAATTTGCTTTTTTTGATTAAGACTTGCCACGGCAGCTGATAGACGCAATTCTCCCGATACATACCAACGAAATTCTAAATGATCGGTGATAATTAAATTACCCAAAGCCTGTAAATAACGTTTTATTTGGGGAGTATTTTCAATCTTTTTGAGAGAACTTCCGATATCTTTTGCTTCCAGATGGCCAATTTCTACTATACCCTGATTAATCACAAAATCTGGAGCGCCACAAGCAATCCTTTTGGGTTCATTGAGAGCTTGTAGGTTATTATTTAGGGATTCAATTAATTTTTTTAAAGCAGGACGATAACTGTGTTCTGTGGCCTTACCCTGTTGATAAATGCCTGTGATTTCCTCTAGATATTTTGGCAGTGAATTACTCATTATCAGTGTTGCATACAAACGTTCTTCTATAGATAAAATATAACCTCATTTGCCCCCAATGTCCACTGAGATGCCCTCATCCTGCTTTATCCCTATCCTCAAGGATACCAAAATTAGCTAGAATGAAATAATAGGCGATAATCTCATCTCAACAACTTCACCAAAATATTAACGATGGTCAAAGCATCATCTCCCTTATCTCTAGAGCATCTCTATCATGTTCCCACCTACACTATAGCCGATACTGCGCGCTATCTCCATATTCCTTTACCCACTCTGAGAACGTGGGTACGAGGACGCACCTACCCCACTAAAAAAGGACAAAAAGAGTTTTTACCCCTCATTCAACGACCTAATCCGAATATTCCGCAACTTTCCTTTACTAACTTAGTGGAAGCGCACGTTTTAAGAGTTATTCGCAAAATTCATAACATCCCTCTCGATAAAGTTAGACTGGCCCTAGACTATATTAGTGAACAATTTAACACCGATCATCCTCTGGTTCAAAAACAATTTAGTACCGATGGAATTGACCTTTTTATTGAACAATTTGAACATTTAATTAATGCCTCCCGTTCGGGACAATTGACGATGAAACAATTCTTAAATAATCTCTTAACTCGTATTGAATGGGATGAACAAGATATCGCCACACGGCTTTTTCCCACTATCGACATAAATGGGGAAGACTTCAGCAATAAAGTCCTAAAGATAGACCCTAATATTTCCTTCGGAAAACCCGTGATCACAGGAACAGGAATTCCCACTAAAGTTGTCACAGAACTTTATGATGCGGGGGACTCTATAGAAGATATTGCCAATGATTATAATTGTCAACCTTGGCAAATTGAAAAAGCGATTTTATTCGAGTGCAATTGGCAAGCGGCATGACCTATCAATACACCTATTTTATCGACCGCGCTTTAGGAAAATCTATCGGTGAAGCTTTGCAAGAAATAGGGGTTAAAATTGAATTTCATCATGCCCATTTTGCCCCAGATGCACCGGATACGGAGTGGCTACCTATTGTTAGTCAAAAAGGATGGATAGTATTAACTAAAGATGTAAACATTGGTAGAAATATTTTAGAAGTTCAACAGATAGCCCGTTATCAGGCTCAAGTATTTGTTCTAGTTTCTGGCAACTTACCTCGTCAAACCATGATTAATATTTTTGTCGAAACAATCGATAAAATCGAAAGAATAGTTCAAGGTAATCAAGCCCCTTTTATCGCCAAAATATACCAAGATTTTCAAGTAAAATTGTGGAAAAATACAAATAAATTAACCAGAATACTAGAAACTATGTAAAACTTATTAAAATATTTTTTATTCAGTAAAAAATTACAGCTAAATTTGTTGACAATATTCTCACCATTACCTTTGATGCAATTGTCGAAATTGTCTGAGCAGTGAACCGGTTTAATCAACTTCTTAATCCCCCCACTTGCTGTTAAATTTATCTCCTTTCACTTCACCCAGGGGAAGGGGGGGACTTCTGGCGAGATTTGAGTTAAACTAGAAAGGTTGACTATTGACAAACATCGATCGCACAGGAGTAAATTATGTCTAGAGTCTGTACTATGACGGGGAAAAAGGCCAATAACGCCTATGCGGTGTCCCACTCCCACCGTCGCACCAAAAAATTACAAGAAGCTAACCTACAATGGAAAAGAGTTTGGTGGTCGGAAGGCAACCGTTGGGTAAAACTACGCATCTCCACCAAAGCTATCAAAACCATTGAAAAGAAAGGATTAGCCGTCTTCGCTAGAGAAGTAGGCTTAAACTTGAATTTGTACTAAGCGAGTAGTTCATAAGTGGAGACGAATCGGCCTTATTGTTGACTCCTCTGCTTTTGATTATTAAGTATTGCAACAGGGCGTGATGTGGGGTGAAAACTACCTTTAAGATTAAAAACTTAAAACGACCTGTTCAGGAGAATTTCAATGTATTCAACCCTATTAATGGCCGCCACCGCCGTGCAAGGTTCCAGCGAATGGAGTCCCAAAGTGGCGATTGTCATGATTATCTGCAATATTCTCGCTATTGCTTTCGGTAAAGCGACTATTAAACAACAAAATGTCGGTCCTGCTTTACCTTCCCCCGCTTTATTCGGTGGTATGGGATTAGGCGCTTTACTGGGTACTACCAGTTTTGGTCATGTCCTCGGCGCCGGTGTCATCCTCGGTCTCTCCCGTCTCGGAGTTATCTAAGTCTGTTTTGATTTTCTCAATCGGTGGCCAAAAGTCACCGATTTCTTTTGTTAAAAATTCTGGACTATATAAGTAGGTAGGTGTTAAAAATTATCAGATGCCCCCCTTATTAAGGGGGGATTAAGGGGGGACTAAGGGGGGATCGGCACCCCCCTTATCAAGGGGGGCAGGGGGGATCAGAGGCAAAATCTATCTTCTATTTAATTATAACCACTTACTTATAAGTAGGTAGGTGTTAAAAATTATCAGATGCCCCCCTTATCAAGGGGGGATTAAGGGGGGACTAAGGGGGGATCGGCACCCCCCTTATCAAGGGGGGCAGGGGGGATCAGAGGCAAAATCTATCTTCTATTTAATTAGAACCACTTACTTATAATAAATATGACTTTACCTCAAAAAAATTCTTTTTGGTACGATGAGCGATTTCAGAAGATTTTTCTACAGGTAATTATCCTGCTAATTGTCTGCCTAATTTTCTGGTTTTTTGGTCGCAATTTAGTGATTAATTTCCAACGCTTACGCTTAAGTTTTGGCTTTGGCTTTCTCTTTGATACTGACCGACCAGCCTCTTTTGCTATTGGTGACTCTCCTATTGCCTACAGTCCCACCGATACCTATTTTCGCGCTCTTTTGGTGGGATTAGTTAATTCCCTCCGCATTATGATTACTGGCATATTTTTGGCGATTAGTCTGGGAATAGTCATCGGGTTAGGTCGCTTGTCGGATAATTGGTTAATTCGTCAGTTGGCAACAATTTATGTGGAAACTATTCGCAATACTCCCCTATTATTACAATTATTTTTCTGGTATTTTGCTGTATTTTTGAAACTGCCGAAAATTGAGGAATCTTTAGAGTTTTTTGGCAGGGTATTTTTAAATAACTCAGGAGTCTATTTACCTTTCCCCGCTAATAGTTTCAGGACATGGTTAGCCTTAGCTATCATTATTTTAGGAATAATTCTCTCAGTATTTTTATACCTAAAAAATAAACTTAGTTTATGCCTAACTAGCCTACTAATCCTAGTTATAATTCCTCTAATCTGGGGTTTACAATGGCAAAATCCCCAAGTTAATCCTCTTAATCAAAATATTGACTTCGGTTTACATCTTTCTTCCGAGTTTGCTACTCTCCTAATCGGTTTAACTGTTTATACAGCTGCCTTTATTGCGGAAACGGTACGGGGAGGGATTCAATCGGTTAATCGGGGACAATGGGAAGCAGCTAAAGCCTTGGGATTAAAACCTTTATTAGTGATGAGATTAGTAATTTTTCCCCAAGCTTTGCCAGTGATTATTCCTCCTTTAACTAATGAATGTTTAAACCTGGTTAAAAACTCTAGTTTAGCGATCGCTATCGGTTATAATGATATTTATGCTATCTCTAGTACCATCGCTAATCAGACGGGAAAAGCTGTAGAGATGTTAATAGTAGTTATGGCCACCTATTTATTCTTTAATCTGGTGATTTCCTTGACTATGAATCAATTAAACAAACGGGTAAAAATTCAGGAAAGGTAGCCTAATGCACCAGAATTTAGCGATAAATTAATTAATGAGCATTACCAGAATATAAAGCGGTGATAATTGCTGTTACCGCAGGACTAAGACTAGATAAAACCACCACAGAAGCGGTGGCAATGATGATAGTAGTAGCCATTCTCACCATACCATCTGTACCTTTTTGATAGGCATCAAATTTATAATCTATGCGATCAATTTTTTGTCCTATTTCATCTCGCCACTTACTGAATGCGTCCTGTGATTGGCTGAATTTTTCTTGCAAATCACTAACTTCATCACTTAATTGAATCAACGCCGCTCTGATGTCATCATTACTGGGATTTTCGGGAATTTGCATGACCTTGATTAGCAATCAACTAACAACCGCCTACATTATAGCAGTTCTTAGCCATAAATTACAATTTTTTATCAGGAGGAGGAGTCAATCGCCAGCGCACTAAAAAACTATCAATACTTTCTAAACATTCCAAGTCATCTTTAGGTAAATAAGAATCTTTTAACAAGAAAGAAAAAGCCTGGCGAAACTCTTGCCTATCAGCTTGAATTGGACTAGCAAAATGACAAGGAATAACCTGTTTAATCGGCCATTGGGCAATTCTATCAACCCATTGACTCACCTCGTCAGTATTGCGATTAAGAATCAAAGTTTGCAAAATTGGCGCGACTATTAACCTACCCTCGCGACGCAAATTTAAAAAAGTCTTTTGCCAATCATCCCCCCATTGAAAAGGGAATAAACCAAAATAGGCTTTTTTACTCTTTTCCTTAGCAGTAAAAGCATCTCGAAAGACCTTAATCCAATTGGGAACAGCTAAAACAGGAGGTTGAAAATAAAGAGCAAAAAGACAAATTCTTTGCCAACCCCGACGGCGATTTTCTGGGGTATCCTCCACCAGATCCTTAGCCGTATTTTTAGCGTGAAACAGCAGCGGATAGGGGTCTAATTCTAAAATAGCGGGAGGATTTTCTGGGATAGAAATAATGCCATCGGTTAGCAGCAGAGTTTGAGAGTAGTGATGAAAAAAAGCCACTTCCGAGAAGTACCCCACATTCAGATCAATTGCGGGTAAAATTTCATAACTAAAATCTTTTCCTAAAGGAGTAGTTGTCGAGTCAGCAGGTAAAATTTCCGTTCGTTTTGCCGGTAAACCCAACCAACTCAAAGGTAAATTAAGAGGAAAACTCCATTGATTAGGAGCAACATAAACTATAGCCTTAGGAAAATAACGGGCAAAAGGACCCACAAAAACCTTATGTTCAATCCCAGAAATCGTCGGCAAAATAATATACTTAACTTCCCCGTGTTCACTTTCCAACTCACGCATTAAGCGAATACATTCCGGAGTCGGGGCTACAGGTGCATAAACAAATAAACCCCCGGATGCTAACTTAATTACCGTCATACGAATCGGCACAACCACGTAAAAAATACCCTGCAATTGCTCAAATGTCCAGAGCGTATCTTTCACCACTTCTTGGCGAATTGTCCGTCTTTGACCGTAGGGATAAAGTGGTACAATTGGCCAGAAAGGCCATGATAAATCTTGCGGACTAATTGCGGCTTTTGTCATCGTCTGATTCTATGGCTGAAAATCTCTATTTTAGTTATCATAAACCCTTCTAATCCCCATGACTAATAAACTGCCCATTGATTCTTTGGTCAATACTTGGAATAGTCTCACGGGGAAAGTGATGAAAAGACTCCCCATCGACCAGTTGACTAATACTGTCCTCCAGTGGTTTAGTGTCAGTGATAGTCAAGTAGCGGAAATTTTAGAAAAAGTCCGTCAAGAATTACCCACCACCGAGGCGCTGTTAATCGGTAAACCGCAAACGGGAAAAAGTTCGATTATTCGGGGAATAACGGGAGTTTCGGCGGAAATCGTCGGGCAAGGTTTCCGTCCCCACACCCAAAACACCCAGCGCTACACCTACCCCGCAGAAGATTTACCCCTGTTGATTTTTACCGATACGGTGGGGTTAGGAGATGCCTATCAACACACAGAGACGATAATCGCGGAATTATTGGCAGATTTAGCTGAAAATACGGGACGCGCCCAGGTTTTTATCGTGACGGTAAAAATTGATGATTTTGCCACCGATAGCCTTCTGGAAATTACCAAACAACTGCGGCAAAAATATCCTAAAATCCCCTGTTTACTGGCTGTAACCTGCCTTCATCAGCTTTATCCTCCTAATATCGCCGATCATCCCCCTTATCCTCCCGATTTCGAGGATATCAATCGCGCCTATCAAGAAATTAAAGAAATTTTTAAGGATTTATATGACAATTCTGTGCTAATAGATTTTACCCTAGAGGAAGACGGTTACAACCCTGTTTTTTACGGTTTAGAGGCATTTAGAGACAATTTAGCCGATTTATTGCCAAAAGCTGAGGCTAACACCATCCACCAACTTTTAGATCGGGAAACCAGCAATAAACTAGGCAATCTCTATCGGGACGTGGCCCGACGCTATATGTTAGCCTTTTCCGTCATAGCGGCGACCTTGGCGGCGATTCCCTTACCCTTAGCGACTATGCCCGTTTTAACCGCCCTACAAGTGTCAATGGTGGGGGTTTTAGGCAAATTATACGGTCAAGTCTTAACCCCATCCCAAGCCGGCGGAGTCGTCAGTGCGATCGCTGGCGGCTTTTTGGCCCAGGCCATCGGTCGGGAATTGGTGAAATTTATCCCCGGTTTTGGCAGTGTGATCGCCGCTTCTTGGTCTGCTGCCTATACCTGGGCCCTAGGAGAGGGTGCTTGTGTCTATTTTGGCGATTTAATGGGGGGTAAAAAACCCGATCCTAAGAGGATTCAAAGGGTGATGAAAGAGGCTTTTTCTGCTGCCCAAGAAAGATTTAAAAATGTCGCCACGGGGGGAGATAAAATGTAGTTATTAGCCCCTTAATTGTTGGAGATAAAGCAGCCTAAGACAAGTAGCATATCTTCAAGTTAGCGAGATTTTAGTAACATTCGTCAGCTTTAGCTCCACTGGAAATTTACTTGGGCTTCTCAACCAGAACTATGGTTCAATACAGTTGAATATATCCCGTTCAAGTAATAGACAAAACATATCAAAAATGTGCCATCAGTTTCAGTGAGTAGCAGTATAATGGCTTTATGCAGTTTGACTGGGATAAAAATAAGGCAGAACGCAATCTATCAAAGCACGAAGTCTCAATTGAGGAAGCAAAAACTATTTTTGATGATTCTCTCTATGTTGAATTCTACGATACAGATCATTTAGAAGGAGTTGATATTATGTTAGTTAAAGGAATTAAAAAAGGCAAAATTATTGAGTTATTAGAGGAAGTTGATTTTCCCGATAATGAAGAGATATTAGTAGAAATTAGAGAGGTTAATGATTTTTGGTCAGCCTTGCAAGATTTTAGGCAAAGGGTAGATTTGGCAAGTCTTGATGATGATACTTTTGATAATTTACGGGACAAGTCAACGGGGAGAGATGTTCATTTATGACTCTCAAGTATTTACTAGATACTAATGTTTTGTCAGATCATGGCTCTTATACCAGTTATCTTAGCCGTTGTTGTAGTACCTTGAACCCTATACTTTACCCACAGTTAAAAACGAAAGGAAAAAGGCAGTAAATCCGAGAGATTAAAACAATAATTTTGCTGGGTTCCACAGACAATAATCTCTGCTTGCGGTGCTAATTCGGCTATCCATTGACGACAGGCTCCGCAGGGAGTTAACTGACTAATATCATCCTTGTTCACCCCATCGATACAGGCTATAGCGATCGCCCGTACTTCTCGATCGCCCGCTGCGATTATTTGCGCTAAAGTTGCCCTTTCCGCGCATAAACTCAAGCCATAACTAGCGTTCTCCACATTAGTACCAGCATAAATCTTTTTATCTGTCAAGACCGCCGCCCCCACCCGAAAACGGGAATAGGGAGAATAGGAAAGTTTCGCCACTTCCCGAGCAGTGTCACAGAGTTGTTGTCTTTCTTGTTCAGATAGGGTCATCGGCTGCCGATAGCAGGGAGTGGGGAATTGGGGAAGTGGGGTGTGGGGTGTAGGGTTTAGGGTGTAGGGTGTGGGGAGTTTTCTCAGTGAACTGATAACTGATAACTGACTCCTAACCCAATGGTAGATGTTGGATTGTTGCGAGAGTTCTATTTTCCGACAAAGATAAGCAAAAATTATTTATTGACTGGAAAACCTTGAGAATATTTAAATTAACATTCCGCAATATTTATAAATTCTTAAGAATTAATTGAGAAAGATTTTTATTTAACAACGATGTTATCAAGGTTACAGCGATTTGATAGAATTTCATAATGGGCTATTTTATGCTTTTTTAGGCAGCAATGCTTGAAACCCTTGCCAAACCTAGAAGGTGATCCTAATCAAGACGGGTAAATCAGTCAATTTCACCCACAACGATGATCTTTTTTTTATGTAGTTTTATTGCAAAAAAAAAGTTTTTTTGACAAAAAGCACAAAGTATGATATTAACCCAACGTATTTCTGGCTGCGAGTAATTATTGTAGAGAGGGGAGAGGGGAGAGGGGAGAAAAAAGCCGAATACTGACTCCTAACCCCATCAACAAACTTTTTCAGCCAACCCTAACTTATCACTTAACATTTCCCTGACGATTTTAGCGGTAGCAGGAGCCAATAAAACCCCGTTGCGGTAGTGTCCCGAGGCCAGAATAACGTTATCGTATCCGGGCAAATATTCGATGATAGGAGCGGATTTTTTCTCTGGTCGCGGTCGCTTACCGGACCAAGTACGCACGATCGCACCCGCAGCCAAAGAGGGACAAAAAGTGATCGCCTGTTGATACACTTGCTCTAATAGGGCAGTATCGGCGATAATTTCGCCCTTTTCGTCCATAAATTCCACCGTTGCTCCAATCCAGTATTCTGCTCCGGCCAAAGGCAGAATATGCAGGTCATTTCCCGTTAAAATCGGCTTAAAATCGGAACTTTCTAAGGGTTGCGTCAATTTTATCTGTAAAGCTTGCCCTAAAACCGGTCGTATCTCCACTGGATGGGTAAGAGTTTCAGTTAAAGCAGTGGAACCGATTCCCGCAGAAAGAATCAAAAAGTCGCTTTCCTCTATACCATTAGAACTATAAACGTGGGTGCATTGCCTCAAATTAGAGCCATGAAGCTCTGTCTTCCCAAAATTTTCAACTTTTACCCCAAATTGACATTTAACCCCCCTTCTTGCCGCAGCAGTGACGAGAGCCTCCGTGAGCAGGGCCGGATTAATTTGATGATCACTGGGAGAATAGATAGCACCCTGGAGATGATCGCTGGCCACTTGGGGACATTTTTGCTTTAAAGTCTCTTTATCCCAGATTTCTAGACAATATCCCTGTTCTTGGCGGATTTGGGCTAACTTGCGCCAATTTTCTTCGTCTTCGGCACTCGATCGCAGTAGGACAATACCATCACGGTTACAGGGAATAGTCAGTCCGGTGAGGGATTCTAGCTCAGGAAGGAGGGTTTCGTAACGTTTTAAACTTTCTTGCCGCAGTTTCCAGGCTCTACCTTTAGTTTTATGGCTGATAATCCCCATTAAAATCCCTAAAGCTGCCCCGGTTGCTCCTTGTCCCGGTTTTTTTTCATCGATAAGGGTAATTTCTAATCCTTCGATGGCACTTAATTCGTAGGCAATGGTGGCCCCCACTATCCCCGCACCGATGATGACAATTTTAGTCATAAACTCCAGAGGCTATTTTTCTAGTGGGAATAGGACTAAAAAAGGGTTGAACAGGTTTCAACCCCGATAATTAATTACAGAACCCGGAAAATAAAAGGATAACGGAAAACCTTATAAGCATCTTTCCAGACTTGCAGGATAGCAAGAATGGGGAGAACAATGTTCACCACACCAAGAATCGCTAAAAGCAAATAACCGATTAAAACCCAAATTAGAATCCCAGCAATTAGGTAGTATAACCACATATTCAGGTGAAAGTTTAAAGCTTCTTTGGCGTTTTCCTTCACCGTTCCATCATCAGAAATGAAATAAATAGCTAAGGGAATCCCCACCGATACCAGCGTAGCACTCAAAAGGATCGAAGCATGACAAGCCACGGATAGGAGTCTTTTTTTGGTTAAATCTTCACTCTTGACCATCGGGTTTATCCCCCTAAAATTGGCGGAGAAAGCGGATATCGCTATTATAACAACGGCGAATATCGTCTATCTCATGTAATACCATAGCAAATCTTTCCACACCAAAACCGGCAGCAAAACCCGTATAGATTTGGGGGTCATAACCGACTGCTTTTAAGACATTGGGATCCACCATACCACAGCCCATCACCTCCAACCATTTGCCTTTCCACTGCACATCTACCTCGGCCGAGGGTTCAGTAAAAGGGAAATAAGAAGCGCGGAATTTAACTGGTAAATCGGCCCCAAACATTTGCTTAAGAAATTCTTTAATTGTTCCTTTCAAATCCGTAAAAGTTAATCCCTTATCCACCGCTAATAATTCCACTTGATGGAAAACCGCGGAATGGGTTGCATCCACGGTATCGCGACGATAAACGCGGCCCGGGGCCACAATCCGAATCGGGGGTTCGTGACTTTCCATGTAGCGAATCTGGACCGGGGAGGTATGGGTCCGCAATAAACGACCATCCCTCAAGAAAAAAGTATCCTGCATATCCCGGGCCGGATGGTCAGCAGGGATATTTAAAGCCTCAAAATTATAATAATCGCTTTCTACCTGCGGCCCAGTGGCGATGGTGTAACCCAGACCGACGAAAATATCGATCATGCGATCAACTGTGCTATTTAAGGGGTGAATTCGCCCTAAAGGACGGCTAAGAGCAGGTAGGGTGACATCGAGGGTTTCCGCCGCTAATTTCGCCTTAATTTGGGCATTCTGGAGACTTTCTCGCTGGGATTCCAGCAGCGATTGTACTAATTCTTTGACCTCATTAGCGATCGCACCGAGGCGCGGTCTCTCTTCGGGGCTTAATTTGCCCATTTCGCGTAAAATCTGCGATAATTCTCCTTTCTTACCGAGATAATTCACCCTTAGCTGTTCTAAGTCTTCTAGGGTTGTTGTTTCTTCGATGGAATTTTCCGCTTTCGCTGCCAAGGTTTTTAGGGCAGTTTCGATCGGATGGGGGGATAAACTCATAATTAGGGCATTTTATAGGGCAGCATTCTAGTCTAGTTTATCTGCTCCGGTGGCGGGAGCGGCAGCATCGATAAAAGCTAATAAGTAGCTGGTTATAATTAAATTAAAAATGGATTTTAGGTTCGATCCCCCCTGCCCCCCTTGATAAGGGGGGTGCCGGTAGGCGGGGGGATCTCCCTTGATATGGGGGGTGCCGGTAGGCGGGGGGATCTCCCT
>NZ_JAQMSY010000212.1:0-12810 GCF_028329095.1 Microcystis sp. CS-574 | reverse complement strand
TTAAGCTAAGACGCATTTAAACCGCTTATTCTTAAAATTGGCCGAACCTCCCCCAATCCCTTTACTGTTGCCTTTTGCCTCTTGCCTCTTGCCTCTTGCCTCGTCTCAACAAGCAATTTAAATTACGAACAGGTTAACACCCCAACTAGTTCCCAGATAAAAATAGGCGCGATATTCTCGCCAATACTCTAATGCCATTAGTAGTTGGTCTTCTGTACTCAATTTACTCGGTCTGCCAGTCTTTTTTTGCCAAACTTTTTCTGCCTTTAGGACTGTTACCATATCCTTAAATGTATCTGGATACACGACCCAAAAGCGTTTGAACTCTGTTGGCTTTAAAGTTTTTACTTGTTCGTAAGTCATCTTTCAATCTTAACTCTTGAACTATTTTATCTTATTTTGTCTCGACTTATGCAAGAGATCTATTGCCTAAGTCCTATTTCCTTTTGCAGGCCGCAACACCTACATTAAGCCAACTTAAAAGGTAATGCTTATAGGGGCGAAGTCTGGCCTTGATTTGATACTTCAGCTTCTGGAGCGGCCTGACCCTTGAGAACTCTTTTAATATCTCCTTATGGTAATCCTTGTCTGGAGCTACCGCATCAGGATGGCTGAGGGGTAATTGAAGGGAATAGGTCCGGCGGTTGATGACCTTGGAGCGCCATGACTTCGTATGAGTAGCCTTGGGACCAAAGCCAATATTAGAAACCAAATTCACAGAAGGCACGATAGCGAAACCAGAATTTGACAGAATAGCAAAATACCATTGCCAATCCCAGGTATCCACCTCTTTTCGGAAGGCTTTTTCAAAGCGCCACGCCATTCCCTGAAAAAGAGAATAGTCGTCCATAAATGCCCAAATTTTCGCCTTTAACTCTGGATTACCCCAGGCTTTTATCTCATGGTCATAACAGCGCCACGCCCTTGACCAAGAAGCCCACCCCCAAACCGGGCTGGGCCAGCAGCAAAAGTGATAGCTCTGGCTGTCTGGTTTCCATTTCCCCAACTCATTAGTTCCCCGGATGGTCATGATGCGCTCGTCACCCTGGTATTTCTCCAATAACTCCTCGCAGAACTGAAAGAAACAGGGATGGGGCAAACAGTCATCTTCAAGGACGATGGCTCGCTCAACTGTGCTAATACCATTTCTCTAAATGAAAACTACACATCGAATTTAAATCCCCCTTTAAGTTCCCCTTTTTAAGGGGGATTTAGGGGGATTAAACTTCTGTAGTCAGACTTTGGAGAATTGGTATAAATACCCAATCCAGTCCACTTGCTACACGCCGACCGCAGCCGAGGTTGACATCAGAATAATTTTTTAGCACTTCACAATCCCAATCGACTTGCTCGATAAGGGCACGGGCGGCGGCACAGTCTTTGACATCATCGGGCTGGTCAGGGCGAGAACCATCGGCAACGACCAAGAGTTTGGGGGGTTTGGCTTGACGAATCGCCTCAAAGACTTTCTTGGTCGTTTCGGGGCGATTGAAGATGATGAAAGCCACAGGAGTTTTCATTCGCTGACCTCCAAGCGCAACTGCTTGAAAAGCCCTTGAAAGGGGCTGAGTCCATATTTGCCAATCACTCGGATGGGGCGGAGCAAGTAGTAGAAGAAGGAGAGGGAGGCAGGAAGGGACAGGAACGCTCTGTCACTGGTATTCGGGGTCAGCCAGTAGCGTAACCTGTCTGGCTGGCACTCGCTCAAGTACAAGTGGTAGAGGGCAATTGTCCAGAGGGAGAAGGGGGGGCTTTGAGGGTTTTCCTCAGAGAAAAGGTCTTTCTGCAACCGGGCGGCTAGCCCCCTGATTGCTGAATTAGCCTCGACTCTTGACCAAATTTTCTCTGGGAGGGAGGCTTCTAAGAGTTCGCTAGTCAGCAGCAGTCCCAGAGAGAGGATGCGCTCAAGTTTTAACTTCCTAGCCAGTTCCCTGAGCCGTTCCCAGTCGAGCTCCTGGTTGCCAATCATGGCAGCCAGGTCGCAGATTCTACTTAGCTTATGCCAGTATTCCTTGTATCCATCCACGCAAAGTACCAACAGGTGAGCTTCAGGGGAGAAGACTTGTATTGTCGTGCCAGCCAGAGATAGGGAAGCGAGGCATTCCCAGAGTGCCTCCTGCTTCAGTTGGAGTTGTTTGGGCGGGATTCCGTAGTGAAGGTCTACGCTGAGCTGTTGCTCAGTATGCCATAGTTGAGCCTGGAGGCAGTTGGCTTCATGTTCGCTGTCATATAACATCCGATAGCCCTGGCTCAGGAGCAGCTCCTTCGCTTGCTGATAGTCCCGCTCATGTACTAGGATGTCCAAGTCGCCGAACTGCCGCCGGGCCAAATTACCGTAAACAGAGGCGGCTAGAACAGGCCCCTTGAAAGGTATGGCGGGAATTTCATGCTCTTGAAACAGATTCAGGAGTCTGAGCAGTTCTTGAGTTAGGAGCAGATTATGCTGTGCATTGGTGTGGAAAAAATTCCGAAGCTGAGACAGGATAGGCTTGGGAACCAACTCTGGGCAAGTGGCGTTTAAGCTTCGGTACAGGAGCGGCATAACCCCGTGACGGGCGGATGTCTGGATGAGGTAAGTCCAGTCGATGTCTTGCTGGAGCAACACCTCAAGGCGCTCCTCTGTGGTGGGGTCTATGTGAGTTCTGGCACAGCATAACAGTAACTCGATTTCGGGGCGAGTTGTTTGGGCTGATTCTTTAAACGATAATTGAGTTTGAGCAACAGTCATGATCCTATTTTTCCCAATAATGTTGAGCTTGCAGTTCAAATAAGTGAGCGTAAGTTCCGCTTAACCGCATCAATTCTTCATGAGTGCCACTTTCAACAATTCTCCCCTTTTCTAACACATAAATGCGGTCAGCCATCCTCACCGTCGATAGCCGATGGCTAATCAGAATAGCCGCTTGGTCTTTGAGAAGTTGTCGAAATCGTTGGAATACTTCATACTCGGCTTTTGGGTCTAAAGCGCTGGTAGGTTCATCGAGGACGATTAGCTGGGAATCCCGTAGAAAAGCCCGTGCGAGGGCGATTTTCTGCCACTGACCGATGCTTAATTCTTCCCCCTGTTCAAACCATTTACCCAGAATCGTTTCGTAGCCTTGAGGAAGACTGTCAATCACCTCATTAGCCCCAGCGCGACGGGCGGCGATCGCAATTTGTTCAGTTTCAGGGGGAGAGTCAATGTTACCAAACCAAATATTTTCCATCGCTGTCAGATGATATTTCGCATAGTCCTGAAAAACAACGCTGATTTCCCGTCGAAGGTCAGTAAGTTTAAACTGGCGTAGGTCAATCCCGTCGATAGTAATACATCCCTCAGTTGGGTCATAGAGGCGACACAGCAACTTGATCAGCGTGGTTTTTCCTGACCCATTCTCGCCGACTAAAGCTACCACTTCTCCTGGTCGGATGGTGAGATTGATGTCCTCAAGGGCTTGTCGGCTGCTAGTTGCGTACTGGAAACCGACTTGGTGGAAGGCGACACCAATTTGCATGGGACGGGGGACAGGTTGAGGGTGGGGTGGGTCAGCAATTTTGGGTTTGAGGTCAAGAAATTCGTAGAGATTAGAGAGAAATAGGTTGTCTGAGTAGAGACCAGCGAAATCGCCTAAGATTGCTTGAAAAGCCGACTGTATCCGCTGAAAGGCTTGATGATACATCACCAGACCTCCCAAGGTAATTGCCCCTTGGACGGTCTGATAGGCGATAAATCCATAGACTCCAAAGATGGCGAGGGTAGAGGTCATCTCGCCGACTAATTGGCGGAGGGAATTTTGGGTAGTGATTTTGAGCTTTTCGCGGTGCAGTTGATGGCGCAGTTGGCGAAAGCGGCGGGCGAAGAGAGTTCCTAACTCAAACAGGCGGATTTCTTTGGCGTGCCAATCCATCGTCAGCATCCAATGAAAGTAGTTGGCTCGTCGTTCTGCCATTGTCGTCTGACGTTGCCATTTGTACATAACATTGGCATATTTCAAGCGCACGAAAATATTGGGAATGACGGCAACAATTACGACGGCGACAATTGCCCAGTGCAGGGAAACTAATAAACTGGCGATCGCCACTACAGAAACGCTATTTTGTCCAATCTGGACTAACTTATTGAGAACGCTGTTGGGACGGTAAGATGTTTCTTCCGCACGATGGAATGTGTCGTAGTATTCGGAGTTTTCATAATACTCTAAATCAATTTCAATGGACTTGGCGTGAAGGATACCATAAACATGGTCAGTGACAAGCTGGGATTGGATTTCATTCACCAATCCGCCAAGAAAGTTACCCAAGTTGCCGACTAGGGTAACTGCACCTGCTAGTCCGATGAGGATAGCTACATGACTGAAAGCTGCCCCTTTATTAGAAGCAGTAATACCAGTGTTGACGGCATCGACTACTAGCTTCATCAGGTAGAGGGAAAGTAAGGGTAAAATTCCCTGAACCACTAACAGCAGGACTCTAGCTATTGTCCAGATAGGACTGCTCTGCCAGACAAGGCGCAAGGCTCTTCTTAGATGCAATGTCTGGAGGATTTTAAGCCTTAATCTGGGTAAGCTAGTGGTCACTCTTTCTCTACCCACCATGAATATAAAATTAGTAGAATTAAATGACTCATTTTCTTAACTTGTTACTAATGTTCATCCTGTAGATGCGACCGAAGCAGATCTATCATTGGGGTACGGTTCATGCGAACTGCATAATCCAGTGGTGTTAATTCATTCTTGTCTTTTGCGTTCAAATCTGCTCCTTTTAGTAGTAGTAATTCTACTACGGCTAGGTAATCGTCTACAGATGTATGTTCTTCAACAACTGCTATATGTAGAGGAGTGAGATTGTTAATTCCTTTGGCGTTGACATCTGCACCGTTAAGAATAAGTATTTTAGCTATATCTCTGTTACCTTCGTGTGCTGCTACATGAAGGGGAGTAGCCTTCACATAGTTTTGGGCATTGACATCAGATCCTTTTTCTAGCAATAGCTTTACTAAAGCAACATGACCTTTGATGGCTGCTATATGCAACGATGTCCATTTATTCTTGTTTCTTACATTAATATCGATACCACTATTTAGAAGTTTTTTTACTTCTGAGATGCGATTTTGCTCTACAGCTTTGTGCAGTGAAGATTCGGAATGAATAGTTTTTGATCGTTTGGCTAAGTAAACGAATATTACCAAGATTATAATCAGGAAAATCGAGAAAATCAGGAGAAAATTGCTAGATGAGATAATGCTCAAGCTGAGTTTGTTAGACATCATAAAAAACTACCTATTGATTTAGATTGACATGGAATTTATAAGCTGCAACCCTCCAACACTCGTGTATTCTAATGCAATTTTGGTCACAAAGTGATTTAACAACGGCAACATCCGGCCAGTGATAATCATCAAGCATCAGAATGCCATTGGGATGTAAAAGAACCGAGGAGAGAACAAAATCAATCATGGGGTTTAGTCCCTCATGCAAAGCATCAATGTAAATAAGATGAAATTTTCGGCCGTCTTTTATCAATTTAACCAGCGCGTTTACACTTATTGTCTCTAATAATTCAACATCAAGATCTAGGGATTTGTACAACCAAAAAGCTCGTACTTTATTGGCTTTATTAACCTTAATTTTATCCTCTTTCTTCCAGGGACTTCTTAAACCCTCGGCATAGCCATTTTCAAAATAAGGATCAATAGATACAAGTTGACCTAATACTCCCTGTGATTTTAACATGAGTGCTATGACACTCATTGAAATACCTTGATTAGATCCTATTTCAAGAAAGTTAACGCTTTGGAAGTGGGGAATAAGATTAAGGACAGATGATTCAAAAGTTTTAACTATCTCGCGGCTTAAAGAACCGCTATAGTAATTCCATCCCAATTTTTGATTTTCATGTAACTTCTTGACCTGGACTTGAACAATTTCAAGACTCGATTCTGCCCAGGGGGTTAAATTAACTTGGGAATAGTTGGCTGTGCTGTTTAGTATATGATACCTGAGTTGCGAGTCGCACTTTAAATATAAATTTAAGATTCTTTTCATTTTTTGAGGCAATAGATCCTTAATTGTTCTTGTGACTTTTTGAGCGATGTTCATAGTTTCTAAGTTTTAAAATGCAACTTAATTAAAAAATCAATTTTTGACAGATATATTAATGAGACGGAGGCTACTCCCATAGCAACACTGAGGGAAGTATACTGGGATAAGCTAATCTCAATAGTTCATAGCCAATTCCTGACACTCCTTGAAAGAAACCGGGATTATAAACTCGGACAGAACCATAAGAAAAACCACCTCTCTGCTGTGCACGAGTTATAACCTGAGCCGCTTGTTCCCTAGCTGTTTTCAATAGCTGGGGTTGTGGCAGCCTGCGAGCAGTGGTAAAAAGAAATTCTACTCGACCCAAGTTGCCACAGCAGAGGTGATCTAAATTCGACAGTGTATATTGTATGGTTGTATTGACTGCCTCCTTAACATCTTGTCTAATTTCGCTCGTGTCCAGAATATCAAGCACACCAACTCTCGATAAACCGATCCCTGGAGCACCATGACACCAGGCACACATACAGATAAACTTATTTGTCATTTGTGGGGTTCTTAAATCTGGCCAATTGCCCACCTCTGATATGTAGACACTGCGCTCATAAGCATGAGCTTCAACGGCAGCATCTAAAAAGGCAGAATCACCAGTAACTTTATACAGGCGCAGTAAAGCATAGGCAATTCCGGCTGCCCCGTGAGAAAATCCAGTTAATAACGCTTCATTTAAAGTTTTCCAGGTTCTATGCCCCGAATTACTAGCAACACGATGATCTAATAAATGACGACCACAGTTGATGGCTTGTGCTAGAAACTCTTGCTGGGCAGATACCTCGAATAAGACTAATAATCCCAGAATTGCGCCAGCAGTTCCCGACATAACGTCAAATGTTTGATCTAGTGCAATGTACTCTGGAGAAATCAGTGATGCTAATTGCTTAGCTTCCTCTAAAAGCTCAGGTTCATTCAGTAATTGATTAATTTTTACCAACGCATAAATAATAGAGCTACAACCAACTGCAGCGCCAATATCAATATATTGGGGAAGCTTTTCCTCATGAGTCTTCCGTAACTCCCGACGCAAGCTCTGTAAAGCTGCTAACGCGAGATTCCGAAAGCCGACACCCCCTGTAACTTTTTCCAAAGCAGCTAGAAATAAAACAATGCCAGAGATTCCATCGTATAAGTAATAACCTATGGGCTGGAATTGAATTCTTTGAGCCTTGGGTAAGTATGACAATCCAATCCAAGTAACACTACCATCAGGAGAGTAAATCGCCCGTTCCTGTAACTCTTGAGCGATAGCCACTGCCTCTTTCACTATGGACTCTGGCGTAAGAGGAGCAGACATATCGAGATTCAGGTTGACAACATTAGACTGGGAGTCACTATGGAGATTAACCGTACTTCGGGCATATATTGCACCTCTAATTAGACTAACTTGTTGAGCTAAATCCTTATTACTGAAGTTTTGCAGACGAGAAATAACTTGGCTGTAGCCAGATTGCTCAAAACAGTGCTCAATGATCTGGTGAGGCGCAATCGCATATCCCTTCTTTGAAGGAACTACAAAACTATCACTATCAGAACAAGCTGTAAATCGAGGAATATCCAACTGCTCAAGTGCCCCCTGTTCTGCACTCAGAAGTGACCAAAAGGGATGTTTTAAGTTTGATGGGAGTAGAGCTCGGCTAAGAATATCTAGTTCAATACTACGATCGCATCCTTCTCGTAGATATTGAGGTTCAAGAGATTTTACCAGCACTGATACATAGACTCTGGTAGGGCGAAACACAAAACGTACTGGCTGATGGACAAAGGCAGCTAGTGGACCATCAATTGCGAAAATCGCCTCTTGCTGGTTCATCAGAAACTGATACATTTGCTGGAAGCCATCCACAAAGTCTTCTAAATAATTCTCTAGCGATAGTTTGACATCCCCTAGAGAGGGGGCATTAGTTCGTGGCGGCATTTGACCTGACTCATACCCCACTGTCATCTCATCTGTATTAGTATGCTGCCATTTGAGAATAGGAGCGGGTATATCCGGCTCATCAACTGAGCCTAACCCGCTGAGATCATAAGCTCCCCCTCCATCTGGCTGAACATACCATCGAGGTAAGAGTCCACTCAATAGCACAGAATTCTCAAACTGCTGGGTTGCCAAAAATTTAGCTCCTGCAACCTCTTGAACTCTATTTACCCCGTTGTCTCGGACTTTGGGATGCGTCAGGGTTTCTAAATCTATCAGGACTGGATATTCTCCACTAGCAATCAGATTTTCCAGATGTAGGTCTGTTCCTCCCAAAGTATAAATCAGGCATAGCAACATTCCTGCCCGTTTATGGTAGAGCCTAGCTTGAGCTTCGTTTTCACAAGGGAAATGCGTTACATATTCCACCCACCCGTGAGTTGGATAATTAAGTATTTTAATGACGTAATTTTGTGCTAGTGAATTATTTGATGTTTTTTTACCCTTCTCATTTAACCAATCCAGTAGTTGAAAAAAGGCAACTTCTATGCCCAAGTCTTTTGGCTTATAGATCAGTTTTAGTCCGCATTTAAAAGTTAGAGCAGCAACAGTACGCCCTCCATTATGTACGTCAGACATTGATGGCTTGATAGCGACGACTTGCTGTAGAGAAGTGTTGATATTCTCTTGGAAAGTTTGCTCAATTGCTGACCAGTTTGATTTTAAGCTTCTTAGAAAATCAGCTTGTGCTTCTACCCATAAATTAGTTGCTGTTGACATCAACCTAGCTAATACACTGTATTCTTTAAAAAATGCCAGCAACCCTCCTGTCAGCATTTGCTTAATAAAAGCTTGGTACTTTTCTCTGGAAGGAATTGATAAAGCCTGAGTCAGTCTGCGGGTCAAATGGGATTGATTGATGGCACGAAAAATGGAAAATTCTAATTCTAAGGTCTGGGCACCAACCTCAGATAAACGACGTAGAAGACAGCGCTCTAGGATAGCGTGAGCTTCTTCTGAAAGCAGTGAATAACAGGAATCAGCCAGAAAAATTAGTTTTTTTTGTGCTACTGTAATGAAAGGCAGATAAATTTCTTCAAATGGAATTGGCTCTTTAGGATCTAAATATCGATATTCTTCTAGATCCAATCCTTTCAGTTCTGAAGCCGAAATCTCATTGGCAGCTTGCATGACTGTTTTTAAAGTTTTTGCCCAACTTGGTAGAGG
The DNA here is from genome assembly GCF_028329095.1 of Microcystis sp. CS-574. Classification (NCBI taxonomy): domain Bacteria; kingdom Bacillati; phylum Cyanobacteriota; class Cyanophyceae; order Chroococcales; family Microcystaceae; genus Microcystis; species Microcystis sp. CS-574. Next base: position 3,591 of record NZ_JAQMSY010000212.1, on the reverse strand, counting down.
CTGATTATAAGAGAGGCGGACAGACCCCAAAGCACGGCAAATAGTGTTTACATCCAAGCCATCCCAAGCAAGTCGCTTGGCAAATGTTTCTTGGTTCCCCTGAGCAACAACCTGACACCATTTCTCAAGACGGGAATTGCTAAGGCGTTGATCTAATTGCGTTTCATCAGGAAGAAACCCAACGCCCAAGCGTTCAGTAATAGTGGAAGAGCGATCAACAATTTGAACCAGGTCTTTTTGAGATAATTCCATTGTTATGTAGCCTAATAGAGATACATAAGCTGTAGCTCAGTACAGGACAAAATCTTTGAAAGCCTTGCACGGTAGCACTTTTGGAACATAATCCCGAAAGTCTCTCCAGATAAAGCTTGGAACCATTTTTGCCAGAGAAGAAATTATTTTTTGTCCTGTACTTAGAAGCTGTAGAGCTTCCAAAGAACATTCATACTCTACAGCTTGTGGTGCGGAATGTTGGTGAAGATGGGAAGCTATACTCTGCTCAGTAGTTTATACGATGAAGAACTCGTGCTTATAGACTTCACCGCAAGCTCCAAAGTCGCTAGGCGGAATTCGAGATTCTGATTCTTCGTTTCCAGATCAGTAATCTGACTTTGTTGCTTGGCAATCTGTGCATCTTTCTCTTTTATTAGCTGGTATAAGCCCTTGATGGCTGCCAGAGCTACTCCATCAGCATCCACCGTGTTGATGTGCTTATCATCTTCCCCTACGCTAAAGGCAGCATGAAAGTCCTGTGCCATTGGTCCAATATGACGAATGGTCGGATTCTGGCTTTTGTAATTCCAGGTTTCAATCGGAAGGGCAGCAACTTTCTCAAGAACACTTTTGCTGTCTACTGGAGAGAAATTGGCTTTTAGATTGCGATCACTGGGGTTGGTAATACAACATCCGCCTGTGTAGATATGAGTAGAGGCAATAATCAACTCACGGTAAGCACCTGCCACAGCCTCTAGTTCCCCCTCAGACAGAGCGTCATACAAGTCCTTACTCGTATGCTGGTCAGAGATTATCGGTAGCACCAAATAAAGGGCATTGGGGGTCTCTGATATTACCTGAATGTCTAGGCTATCTGGAATCGTGATTTCCAATTCTTTTGTCAATGTTCTCTTAGGATTTTTGAGAAGTTCTTGTTTGAATCCTTCATCTTTCCAGGCACGGCTAATCACCAAAATGCTGCTGGTTTCATCCAAGAGTGTATTTCTCTGTTGTTCCGACACCCACTTAGCAACATCCTCATAGGTTATGCCTAAAGAAGCCTTCAGTTCCTCTTCGGATATGCCTTCATAAGGATTACAAGGAAGCACCATATAAATAGTGTCTTCCGTTTCCTCAAGAACATTAATCTCAAGTTCATCAGGCAACTTAGTTCCCAACTCGCGCTCAATCACCGCCTTCGGATTCGCAATTAACTCTCGCTTAAACTCCTCATCCTTCAAAGCGCGAGTAATCAGATGAATTTCCAAATCCTTCCGAGTTTTTAACGCCAACTTAGAATTAGGTTGAAGCTGAAAAGACCATAAAGGCAAATTAGGAGTCATTTTTTTAGGCATTTCATCAAAGTTATTCATGGCTAAGTCTCCTTTTATGTACTTTGAGATTTGTGTTTTGTCCAGACAAAGGATTTATTCAAGAGAATAAATACCATTGACTTTTCTTATCCCTCTCGATCACTTGAAGTGGCACACGAATATAGCCAGCCATATTCCCTGTACCCCCAATCACCACTCGCCCCCCACTTTCCACCCAAGCATGGGCTGACATTTGCCCATACTTACTCCTGGTAAAACCAATGCGAAGGTCTGCGGGATAACCGCGTTGCTCCAACAACACCTGAGTTGCCAAAGCCTGAGCCAGACATCTGACACCCCGTACATATCGGCTGGCTACTCTTACTGCCCACACCACTCTGTCCACATAAGTCGGCTCTGACATCTGTAGCTTGGCAGTTGGCTCAGAGAGCCTCGCCAGAAGGGAACGTAAAGTCTGAAATGGAAGTAACCTCAGTCCCAACCTGACTGCACCCAGCATGAATAGCGTCTTCATAAGAAGGAAGCGATCGCTAGGAGTCAGATTGATAAACTTAGACAGCCATTTCATCGATTATCTTGGTTAGTGCCAGTTTTCTCGGAACATAACAGAAATTTAAAATTCAAATGGTAGTGGAGGATACAGAATTGGCTTGGTACTGATACGGAAGTAGTGGTCTCTACAATCATTGCTCTTTGACATACTCCACTCCCTAAAGTGAGTGGATTCTCCCAAGTTCACACATAGGAATTACTGGCTCATCCAGACCGCTTAACTATCTCCACTCTCGCAGTAGTTAGCCAGAGGCGGGGCTGTCCCCAGTCGTTCAGGTGGTTGACCTCAGTTCTCGGATGCCCTCCGATACTGTTTGCTTGAAATTTGGGTTTATTGAGTATTTGGTACTCCTCTCGTTTCCCTAGCTGTTTTTACTGTGCTTTCGCCACCACAGGATATTAGTTTTGACCTTCTCGGAACGCCTTGCCTCTAGGATTGCCTAGCCTACGCAGTAGGGGGTCGGGTATTACAACCAAACACGTTATAACATAAAAGTTTAGACTTTACGCCCTAAAGGGCGGGGCTTTAAACCCTTGATTTTTCGGTAAGGCACCTGCAAATTTCACAGAAATCAATTTGATTAGTTTACGGGGTTTCTAGCACTCCAGATACCAGAAATGGACGAAGCACCGGGCATTGCGGCTTCCAACCAGGGCAGAAACTTTATGCTGCTTCTTTGAATGAGCATGGCAGAGGCCAAGACAGGAAGGCTTTTCGGCTACCACTACTTCCGTATCACCACCGATCTGGATAAGCTCATCGGCTCTCTTGGATTTTGTGTATAAACTGGGTCGTAATTTTATCTGGTTCTTCCGAACTTACACTGTAGAAAATTCCCCAAGCTCCCTCTCTGTCCAGCAATGCTCTAAAGTTGATAAATATCAATCTAATAAAAACTCAAAGTCTTGCTGTACAAGCTTTACAAGCATGAGTTGTTAATAGTTTTGCATGACAGATTCGGTAGAGCCTTTTATCCTAAATCAACTTATTGAGTTTCAATTCAAGGGTCTATTTTTAGGGATTCAATGATTCAATTGGCTGCGACGCCGCTGTCAAGCAATTTCTTGCGAAATTCGGGTCAGATGCGGCCGTCAGGAAAATGAAGCAGACCGAGAGATTCAAGAGACAACAATGGGCGAAATCTCCATAACTGTTCTGATGCCTCTTCTATGGTATCCCGCCGTGCAATCGCATTGGGGTGCGAGGAGAGACTGGTGTTAACAGAGTAATTAGGGTTTGCTGAAAAAGTTATTGAAAAGTACAGGTCTCTTAATCAATGATTTCACTTAGCTATAAACATAAGCTTTAGTTGTTGATTAACCCCTAAATTATAACTTACCCTAATCATTAACCGAGAAAAAGTGCTGTTTTTCCATTTCAGACATAAAAAAGCCCAAAAAACCTGCCTCAACAGGTTAGAAAGATTTATGACTAAAAAAGTAATAGCAATCGCTGAAAAGGAAGTATGAGGAAGTTTAGCCATCACTTTAC